>NZ_VIDT01000784.1 GCF_006519715.1 Ideonella azotifigens | reverse complement strand
CGTTTCACGCCGTTGGCCGCGTTCTTGTTGCGAGCATCCCCGTCTGCCCCGGCGGCGGCCTCGATCTGGATCTGCACCGCGAGTTCGTCGCCCACCAGGTCCGAATAGGCGTTCAGGCCGTAATCGGAGCGCTTGATGGAGGTGGTGGCGGAGAAGCCGACCGAGGCGAACTTGGTGATCTGGTTGACGCCCAGCTTGTTGAAGCGCAGCTGCAGCAGGACCGGCTTGGTCACGCCGGCCAGCGTCAACTCGCCGGCCAGCGTGCCATGCGTGGCGTCAATGCGTTCGAGTCTGGTGCTGCGGAAACCCACGGTGGGGCTCTTGAACAGCTTGGCCCAGGCATCGTCGCCACGGATCTGCTGGTTCCAGGTCGCGTCGCCCATGTCCAGCGAGCGTGTCGGCATGCTCACGGCAATCGCCGAGTTCTTCCAGTCCTCGTCATCGAAGCTGAAGCTGCCTGGCGCCATGCGCAGCGTGCCGAAGAGCTGGATGAAGCCCTGGTGCTCCAGCGAAAAGCTGACGCGGGAGAGCTTGCTGACGATGGTGTAGGTGACGGGCGCGCAGGGCGCCGCAGCGGCCGACAGGACCAGCGCAGCCGCCAGGGCGGCCCGGCGGGCGGTTTTGAAAGCGGACATGGACTCCTCGGTTCGGTGGATGACAACGGCCCGCTTTGTAGCCAGCGGGGCCCGAAGTCGTCCTGAAACCGCCCTGAAAAGTCCTGATTCGGGCTGAAACCGATGCTGCGCCGCCCGCTGGCGAGCGTTCGCGTCAGCGGCTGTTCCATGCATCAAACGAATGGATCGATGAGTCGCACGCCGGTTCCGGCAAAGTCCCGCACGTTGCGGGTGACGAGCGTCATGCCGTGCTCCAGCGCAGTGGCTGCGATCACGGAGTCGCGCCAAGCGCGCGGATTGGGGACGTGCAGAGGCGCGCACAGTCGCGCGCCGCGCGCTGTGAAGGGCAGCGTTCGACCGTCATAGGCAGCTTCCAGCCCCTCGATCCATGCCTTGAGACCGGCTGCCTGGGCTGCGTCGGTGCGCGCCTTGAGCTCGTAACCCAGCCACAACTCCAGCAGCACGACGGCCGACAGATAGAACTGCTCTGCCGGCAATTGCGCCGCCCAACTGCGCACCGTGGCCGAGGGTTGCTTCTTGCCCGTTCGCAGCTCGGAGACGACGTTCGTATCGAGCAGGAACATGTTCAGTCCAGATCGGCCGCCACAGGCTGGTCGATCAGGCGCGGTGGCTCGAAGTCAATCCCGCCCGTCTCTGGCAGCCCGTCCATGAGCGCCAGCAGGCTGCGACTGGGCTGACGCTCGCCGCCGAGCGCGTAGAAGTCATCGATGCGCAGCAACGCGTACGCAGGATGGCCGCGGTCGGTGATCAGCACCGGGCCCATGTCGGCCGCCCGCTTGGCGCCGGCCAGATCGCGTGCGAACTGGCGCGCCGGGATCGTCGTGATCGGTTTTGGCATGGGTTGACTCCTGCAGGAGGTTTGCGGAATGTCGGTATGTTATGACATTCGTTCGCCTGAGCGTAAACCCATGGCATGCAAGGGGCGCGCATTGCCGCCGGTTGGACGGTAAGGTTTGGCTCAATGCCCTGCCGGCACGCGCGCCAGCGGCGTTTTCATCTCCGCCAGGGCATAGCTCAGCACCGCCAGCAGCGCGACCTGCTTGCGCAGCGCTTGCGGGTCGACCTTGTCCAGCGTGTCGGCGGCGGTGTGGTGGTAGTCGAAGTAGTGGCGGGTGTCGACCAGTGGCGCGAAGCCGGGCACGCCGGCCTGCTGCAGCGGTTCGATGTCGGTGCCGGCTTCGCCGGCGCGGGTCGTCATCACGCCGGCGCCGATGCTGCGCAGCACCTGGGCCACCGGCGCCAGGCGCTTCAACTCGGCTTCGCTGATGGCGCCGAAGAAGCCCAGCGGGTCGCCCAGGCCGAAGTCGCTTTCGATGGCCGCGACCTGCGTGGGCAGCTTGCCCTTGACCGACTCGAAATAGGCCTTGCCGCCGCGGGCGCCGTTTTCCTCGTTGGCCCAGGCGACCATGCGCACCGTGCGGCGCGGCGAGAGGCCCAGCGACTTCAGCACCTGCACTGCGCCCATGGCCGCGGCCACGCCCATGCCGTCGTCCATCGCGCCGGTGCCCAGGTCCCAGCTGTCCAGGTGGCCGGAGACGATGACGACCTCGTCCGGGTGCTCGCGGCCGGGCAGGTCGGCCAGCACGTTGTGGCCGTCGGCATCGGGCAGCGTGCGCGGCGTAAGCACCAGCTTCATCGTCACCGGGCCTTCGGCGGCCAGGCGCTCGATCAGCATCGC
>NZ_VIDT01000783.1 GCF_006519715.1 Ideonella azotifigens | reverse complement strand
CCGAGGCCAGGGCCTGGGCGCTGAGCGCGCCGATGATGAGGTCGATCTCTCGCCGCGCCAGCTGTTCCAGCAGTTCCGACAACGATGCTTCGACCACCGACACGAAGATGCCGGGCTGTTTCTGCTGCAGCCGTGCGATGGCGCGCGGCAACAAGACCCGCGGCAGACCGGTGCCCACTCGCAGCCGCCCCTGCAGCCCGGCGTGGAGGGCCAGGAAATCGGCGTGCGTTCGGCGCACGTCGCCCAGCATGCGCGAGGCATGCGCGCGCAGCACCTCGCCATCCGGCGTCAGCGAAAGCCGGCGTCCGCGCACGAACAAGGGCTGACCGATGGCCTCTTCCAGGTCGGCCAGCCAGTGCGACAGCGCTGGCTGAGTCATGTGGAGTTGCCCGGCGGCAGCGGTCATGCTGCCGGTTTCGTCGAGTGCGAGGAACACTTCCAGGTGCCGGATCTTCAACCGGCGGGCCCAGGGAATGGTCTCGAGAAGATCGGACATGTGCGATTGCTGATGGACGCATCGATTCTATTCATTGGCAAGTCAGGACACCGATCCAGAGAATCCGCCGCATGGAGACCTTCGACTACATCATCATCGGCGCCGGCTCGGCAGGCTGCGTGCTGGCCCGGCGACTCTCGGACAATCCCGCGATCCGGGTGTTGCTGCTAGAAGCCGGCCCGCCGGCAGACAAATTTTGGGTCCGCACACCGGCGGGCATGGCCAAGCTCTATTTCCACGACAAGCTGAACTGGAACTACTTCACCGAACCGATGCCCGAAATGCTGAACCGCCGGATGTACTGGCCGCGCGGCAAGGGGCTCGGCGGCTCGAGCGCGATCAACGGCATGGTCTACATCCGCGGCCACCGCCAGGATTTCGATACCTGGCGTGCTCTCGGCAACCCTGGCTGGGGCTTCGACGACGTGCTGCCGTACTTCAAGCGCATGGAGCACTTCGAGCGTGGTGGCGACGCCTACCGCGGCCAGGACGGGCCGCTTTGGATCAGCGATCCGGTGATCCGCCACCCTGCGTCCGCCGACTTCGTGGCCGCGGCCGAGCGCCACGGCATCCCGCGCACCGACGACATGAACGGCGCCCTGCACGATGGCGTCGGCTTCATGCAGCACAACATCAAGCACGGCCGGCGCCACTCGGCCTGGATGGCCTATGTGGAACCGGTGGCCCAGCGTCCCAATCTGGTGGTGCGGACCGGCTGCATGGTGCAACGGATCGTCTTCGACGGACGAATGGCGACCGGCGTCTCGGTGATCTCCGGCGGCGAAACCCGCGTCCTGCAGGCGACGCGGGAGGTGATCGTGTCGGCCGGAGCGGTGAACTCGCCGCAGTTGCTGATGCTCTCCGGCATCGGGCCTGGCGAGGAACTGCAGCGCTTCGGCATTTCGCCGGTCGCGCTGTCGCCAGGCGTGGGCGGCAACCTGCAGGATCACTTCTACGTGCACACCAGCTACCGGTCGACGCGGGACAGTTCCTACAACCACGAGATCACCGGCGCGCGGAAATACTGGACCGGCCTGCGCTACCTGTTGACGCGCTCCGGCTATCTCGCCCTCGGGTCTTCACAGGTGGCGGCGTTCGTCAAGAGCAGGCCCGAAGAGGACCATGCCGACCTGCAGATCAGCTTCAGGCCGATGTCCTTCACCTACCACGGCAACGGCCTGGTCGAGGTAGACCGCGAACCCTCGATCGCCGCGTCCGTCTACCGGCTGCGCCCTGCGGTGAGCGGCACCGTCCGCCTGCGCTCGCTGGACCCCTTGCAGCCGCCGCTGCTGCAGCCGGAGTTTCTGACGCACCAGGGCGACATCGACGCGGTGATCTCCGGCCTGCGGCAGATCCGGCGCATCCTGGCCACCGAGCCGCTCGCATCGCGGGTCGTGGCGGAGATCCTGCCCGGGAGCGAAGTGCAGAGCGACGCCGCGTTGCTCGACTACCTGCGACAGCACGGCAACTCCGCGATGCATCCATCCGGCACCTGCAAGATGGGCTCAGACCCGTTGGGCGTGGTCGACGAGCGGCTGCGGGTGCGGGGCGTCGAGCGGCTGCGCGTGGTTGACGCGTCGATCATGCCGCACGTGACCTCCGGCAACACCAATGCGCCCACGATGATGATTGCCGAGAAGGGCGCGGACATGATCCTTCACGACGCCGTGGCCCACTGCCCGCGCCAGGCGGCCTGACGGTGCCCGCGCCGGCACCGCGGCGCCGAGCGTCGCATTTGCTGACCGTCGGCGGCAGTAAAAGCGACCAGTCAGGCGTCGGCCCGGCAACCACAATTTCCGTTTGGCAGGGGCGAGCCGCG
>NZ_VIDT01000782.1 GCF_006519715.1 Ideonella azotifigens | reverse complement strand
TTCGCGGGCCGAGGGCTTTTCCAACTCCCTGCTGGAGGCCCTGGTGCTGGGCAAGCCGATGGTCTCCACGCCGGTCAGCGGCGCGGCCGAGGCCATCGTCGACGGCGTCAATGGCCAGCTGGCCACTGCTTTCGACGCAGCTGCGTTGGCCGCGGCCATGCGCCGTGCGCTGCCGCTGCTGGACGCCGAAGGTCTGGTTCGGGCCCAGGCGGCCTCGGCCCGGCTGGTCGACGAAGTGTTTGCCATGCCGCGGGTGGTGCAGCGCTACGAGGCGCTGTACCCGCGGCTGGTCGAGGCCGCGGGCAGTGCCGGTGCAGCCGGCGCCGCCGGTTGGTCCTGAAGCCTCATTCACGCACGACAGGGAGAAAACACAATGAAAGTGCTGATCGGCATGACACGCTCGGACACCACGCTGTCCGGGTCCTTCACCCACATCTGCCAGACCGGCGAGGCCTTCCGTGCCCGTGGCGCCGAGGTGGTCTATGTGCTGGGCGGCCAGGGCCCCGCCAACGAGCGGCTGCGCCAGGCCGGCTTCAAGGTCCACGAGTTGCCACAGCTGCACCGCGAGCTGCGCCCGCTGCGCGATGTGCTGGTGCTGCTGCAGCTGATGTGGCTGCTGGTCAAGGAGCGCCCGCAGGTCACCTCCTGGCACACCGCGAAGATCGGCGCGCTGGGCCGCGTGGCGGCCATGCTGACGCTGCGCCGGGCCTACTACGTCGCCCACGGCGTGCCCTTCGTCAACACCCCGCAGAACAGCGGCTACAAGCTCTACGAGCGGCTGGAGCGGCTGCTGGCCTGGTTGCCGGCGCGCATCATCTGCGTCTGCCGCTTCGACTTCAACGAGTACCGGCGCATCGGTGTCGGTGCCGACAAGCTGATGACCATCCCGAATGGCATGAACGGCATTGACACCAGCGGCGCGCTGTCGGACGCGGCCAGTGGGAGCCGCCCGCTGCGCTTCGTGACTGCCGCGCGTTTCGAGACCCAGAAGGACTACGTGACGCTGGCCGCCGCCTGCCGACGGCTGACCGATGCCGGCCTGCGTTTCGAGCTGCACATCTTCGGCAATGGCTCGCAGGAGGCCCAGGTGCGGCAGCTGATGGCCGGGCTGCCCGACGGCACGATCCACTTCCGTGGCGTGGTCGACAACTTTGCCGCGCAGCTGACCGAGCATGACGTGTTCGTGCTTTGCAGCCACTGGGAAGGGCTGCCGCGCAGCATCATCGAAGCCATGGCCTGCGGCCGTCCGGTGATTGCCAGCGACGTGGGCGGTGTCTCGGAGCTGATCGAGTCCGGCCGCAACGGCGAACTGATCGGGCAGGGCGACGCCGGCGCGTTCGCCAGCGCGATGCGGCGCTACATCGAGCAGCCTGCGCTGTGCCGCGCGCATGGTGAACACAGCCGCCGCAAATACCAGGCCGACTACACGCTGGACGTGATGCTGAGCCGTTATTGCGCCGAGTACCTGGGCGCGCCGCTGCCGGCCGCCAGCCCGGTCAGCCAGGCCAAGCAGGGGGCTTGAGATGGCGGCATTGCTGACGCTGATCTGCCCGGTCTACAAGGCTGGAGAACACATTGTTGCGCTGATCGACAGCCTGATCTCCGCCGTCAACAGCGAGCAGGTCAAGCTGATCTTCGTTGACGATGCCAGCCCGGACGACTCGGTGGCCCGCGCCCAGGCGCGGTTGGCCGAACGTGCCGGCGTGGTCCGCTTTGGCGTCGAATGGTGCCTGCAGCCGGTCAACCAGGGCGTGGCTGCAGCGCGCAACATGGCGCTGGACCGGGTCAGCACGCCGTATGTGGGCATGGTCGACTCGGATGACCTGCTGGATCCGGCCTACCTCACGGTGCTGCGCCCGCTGATGCTGCAGCGCCGCTGGGACATCATCGAGTTCGGCTTCCGTGAATTCAGTGCCGCCAAGCCAGCGCTGCTCAGCGGACCGGGCGCGCCGCCCAGCGGACGCCTGCTGCCGTCGTCGCAGCTCAATCCCTTCGAAACCGGCTTCTTCTCCTGGAGCCGCGTGTACGCGACACCGTTGCTGGCGGCCGTGCGCTATCCGCGGGGCACGGTCTACGAAGACGTGCATTTCGTGGCCGAAGCCTTTGCGCGCAGCACCCGCAGCGTTCGCACCAGCGACGTGCTGCTGCACTACCGCCGCCATCCGAATTCGATCACCGCGACGCGCGACCGGCGCTATGCCGACCATTTGCGCAACCTCGTCGGCGGCGTATTGGCCGGCCTCAGCCATCACCGGCAACAGCAGCGCCTGCTGCACCTGCTGGCGCGGCGCTGCGTGCGGGTGCTGCTCAAGGGCTTGCG
>NZ_VIDT01000781.1 GCF_006519715.1 Ideonella azotifigens | reverse complement strand
GCACCTGCCACGCTGTCGCTGCTGCTGCCCGAACACACGCCGGCGCCTGCCGCCACCAGCGGCCGCGCGGATGCCCTGATGTCGCACCTGGTCGACATCAGCCCCGACGCGATCTCGCTGACCGAGCTTGGCAGCTCGCGCTATGTGATGGTCAACGCCAGCTTCGAGCGCCTGATGGGCTACCGCGCGAGCGACGTGATCGGCCGCACCGCGCTGGAGGTCGGCATCTGGACCCACCCGGCCCAGCGCGGTGAGCTGCTGGAGGTGCTGCGCCAGCGGGCCGCGGTGCAGGACATGCCGGTCACGCTCACCGCGCGCAACGGTCGCCGGCTGGACGTGCTGCTGTCGGCCGCACGCTTCCACGAGGACCAGGTCGACTACATGGTGGTCACGCTGCGCGACGTGACCCAGGCCGAGCAGACCCGGCTGGAGTACCAGGCGATCCTGGACAACGCGCTGATCGGCATCGCGTTCGTGCGTGACGAGCATTTCGTGATGGCCAACCCCCGCTTCGAGGCCATGCTGGGCTGGCCGCCCGGCGCGCTGGTGGGCCAGCATGCCGCGGTGATCTGGCCCACGCGAGCCGAGCACCTGGAGGCCCAGCGGCGTTTCGATCCGCGGCTGACGGCCGGTGAGTCGATCGAGCTGGAGCACCTGCTCAAGCGGCGCGACGGCAGCGTTTTCCTCTGCCGCCTGATGGCCAAGGCCATCAACCCGCACAAGCCCGGCCCGCGTGGCAACCTTTGGCTGGCCGAAGACGTGACCGAGCGCCGCCAGGTCGAGCAGCAGCTGGCCAAGGCGCGTGACGAGGCCCAGGCTGCCAACCGGGCCAAGAGCGACTTCCTGGCCAACCTCAGCCACGAGATCCGCACGCCGCTCAATGCGCTGCTCGGGCTGGCCCGGCTGGCGCGCCAGCCCGAGGTCGGCGAGCGCCGCCGGCAGGACTACATCGAGCAGATCAGCGAAAGCGCCGAGACCCTGTCGGCCATCATTTCCGACATCCTGGACCTGTCCAAGATCGAGGCCGGCAAGATGCACCTGGAGCACCTGCCGTTTTCGCTGCAGGCGCTGCTCGACAGCCTCTACCAGGCCTATGGCGCACTGGCCGACAACAAGGGCCTGGCGATGCGCCTGGCCTGTGATGCCGACGTGCCGGCCATCGTCATCGGCGACTCGGTGCGGCTGCGCCAGATCCTCAGCAACTACCTGACCAACGCGCTGAAGTTCACCCAGGCCGGCCGGATCGAACTGGCGGTGCGGCGCATCGGCGGCAACGCGCTGCGCTTTGAGGTGCGCGACACCGGCAGCGGCATCGCGCCAGACGCGCAGGCCCGGCTGTTCACGCCCTTCACCCAGGTCGACAACTCGGTCAACCGGCGCTTTGGCGGCACCGGCCTGGGCCTGTCCATCTGCCGCCAGCTGGCGCACCTGATGGAAGGCGAAGTCGGCATGCTCAGCGAGCCGGGCCGCGGCAGCGTGTTCTGGGCCGAGCTGCCGCTGCCCAGCGGCAGCAGCGAGGACCTGGAGGCCAGCACCGGCAGCGGCGGCATGGACCCGGTCAACGGCGCACGCGTGCTGATGGTCGAGGACAACCCGGTCAACATGATGATCTCGGTGGCCCTGCTGGAGCAGTGGGGCGCGCTGGTCACGCAGGCGCATGACGGCGCGCAGGCCATCGAGGCGGTGGAGCAGGCCTTTGCGCTGGGCCGGCCGTACGACGTGGTGCTGATGGACGTGCAGATGCCCGGCATCAGCGGCCACGAGGCGACCCAGGTGCTGCGCCGTCGCCACTCGCGCGAGCAGCTGCCCATCATCGCGCTGACCGCCGCGGCGCTGGTCTCCGAGCGCAACCAGGCGCTGGCCGAAGGCATGAACGACTTCCTGACCAAGCCGATCGACGCGCAGCGCCTGCGCGCTTCGCTGGTGCGCGCGCTGCGCGCGCTGCACGGCGAGACCTGAGGATTGGCACTCCCCGGGCCGGGCTGCGCCCGGCCTTTTCAGGCGGCCAGCGTCAGCGGCAAGCTGCGCAGCCGCTGACCCGTCAGCGCAAACAAGGCATTCGCCAGCGCTGGCGCGACTGGCGGCACGGCGGGCTCGCCAATGCCGGTCGGCGTGCGGGTGCTGGTGATGAGGTGGGTCTCGATCAGCGGGCATTCGCGCAGGCTCAGCAGTGGCTGGTCCGGGAAGTTCTTCTGCTGGACTTCGCCGCCCACGATGTCGATGCGGCCGTAGAGCGCGGCCGTCAGCCCGAAGACCACGCTGCTTTCGACCTGCTGGGCCACGATGTCCGGCTGCAGCACCAAGCCGCAGTCCACTGCGCAA
>NZ_VIDT01000780.1 GCF_006519715.1 Ideonella azotifigens | reverse complement strand
GCCACCACCTCAGGCTTCACCCCCGAAGCCGAAGCCTTCGCCCGCGAGCACCGCATCAACCTGCTGGACAGCGAACGCCTGCTCGCGCTGATCGCCCAGCGCTCGCCCGAGGAGCAACAACTGCTGCTGACCCTCGCGCTCGAAAACGACTACTGGCGCCCGACTTGCGTGAGCTGCGGCAAGAAGATGACCGAACGCGCCCGCCGCACCGACGGCAGCCCGTTCTGGGGCTGCACCGGCTACCCGCAGTGCCACAAGAAGATGCCGATGCGGCTGCCGGCCTGACACCGGCCCGCTCGCCATCGCCAT
Organism: Ideonella azotifigens; assembly: GCF_006519715.1. GTDB lineage: Bacteria > Pseudomonadota > Gammaproteobacteria > Burkholderiales > Burkholderiaceae_C > Ideonella > Ideonella azotifigens. The sequence continues at coordinate 2,031 of NZ_VIDT01000780.1, read as the reverse complement.
CAAGCCCTGTCGCGACCCGCCGCGGGTTCTAGGGGGCCCCCGTCGGCCGCGCGCTGGATCGAACTACGATCGCGCCGCTGCCGGCAACGCACCGCAGTAGTACAAGCGTCGGCAGCCTCTGTTTTCAAACATCAAGGAGGTTCCCGATGTCATTGTTTTCGAACACCGTTCTGGCCAGCTTTGCCGCCACCGCTGCGCTGCTGGGCGCGCCGCAGTCTGCCAGCGCGCAGACCTACACGCTGCAAGTGCTGGCACCGTTTGGCAAGCTGGCCTATGCCTGGCCGGAGGCCATCGACGAGGCCGGCGTGGCGTCGGGCGCGGGCCGCAGGAAGAACGAGTCCATGTACTACCCGGTGCTGTGGACCAACGGCCGCGCGAAGGTGTTGAAGAACCCGGAGCAGTGGTCGTTCGACATGGCCAGGCTCAGCGCGCAGAACAACTACATGGTGGCCTATGCGTACGACCGCAGCCTCAGCGTGCTGTGGCGACCCGATGGCTCGATCACGCCTTTTGCCTCCTTCGCGCCGGCCGGCGAGCCTTGTGGCTGCATGGCACTGGACGTGGACAGCCAGGGCCACGCGGTGGGCCTGGCGTACAAGAATGGCGTGCAGCAGCCAGTGCTGTGGACCGACCCTGCGCTGCCACCCACCGTGCTGCCCGCGCCTGCCGGCGTCAGCTTCCCGGAGGCCTATCGCACGGCGGCCAACGGCTGGGTGATCGGCTTCGGCTTTGGCAGCGACGGCTACTACAGCACCATGGTCTGGAAGGACGGCCAGTTGCAGGACATGTCGGCACTGTCCGGTCTCACCGGTTCCATCTTCGATGACATCAACGACCACGGCACGGCGGCCGGCTCTTACATCGACTTCGGCCGGGACACCGAAATGCCCATGCTCTGGAAGGCCGGCCAGCTGGAGTTGCTGGCCACGGCCCAGTACCAGGGCTGCAGCGTCAGCGCGATCAACAACCTGGACCTGCCGGTTGGCTCCTGCGACGGCAGGGCGGTGATCTGGAAGGACGGCGTGCCGACCCTGCTCACCAGCCTGCTGAGTGCGGACACCCAGGCCGCCGGCTGGGTCGTGGAGCTCACGCTGGCCATCAACGACCAGGGCGACATCCTGGCCCAAGTCCGCAACACCACCCGCCAAAACCAGGATTCGGAGACCTACGCGGTGCTCAAGCCGATCTCGAACGCAGGCGCCCGACGCCTCACACGCTGACAAACGTCTCGCTGACCACCAGCCGCTTGGCGAGCAGGCCGGCGTCCAAGTAGACGTCGGCCGTTTTCTGCTGCTCGGCGATCAGCGCGGCGTCGATCGGCAGGTAGCGGGTCTGGCGGCGTTCGTAGGCGAGGCGGGCGGCCGGTGCCGGGATGCCGACGATGCGGGCCAGGGTGTCGGCATAGTCCCCGATGTGGGCGTTGGCCCAGCGCTGGGCGCGTTCGGTGCGGGCGCGGAAGTCGACCAGGACCTCGCGCTTGTCGCGCAGCGCAGTGTCGGTCGCGGCGATGTAGCTGAGGCCGGACCACAGGCCGCGGCCGTTGCTCAGCACGCGCAGCTTGTCCACCGTTTCGGCCACTGCGGTGTACGGCTCCCAGGTGGCCCAGGCGTCCACCGAGCCGCCGACCAGCGCAAGCTTGGCGTCTGACGGGGCGAGGAAGCGGAACTGCACGTCGCCGGGCTGCAGGCCGGCGGCGGCCAGCGTGCGCAGCGTCACGTAGTGGCCGATGGAGCCGCGGTTGGTCGCGACGCTCTTGCCTTTCAGGTCCGCGCCGGTGCGCAGGCTCGAGTCGGTCTTGACCAGCACCGCGGTGCCATAGGCATCGCTGCGGTTCACGGCAAAAGCCTTGATGCGCACGCCTTGCGCCAGCGCGAAGATCAGCGGCGCGTCGCCAATCGGCCCCAGCTCGACGGCCTCGGCGTTCAGCGCTTCGGCCAGCGGTGCGGCGGCCGGGAACTCGGCCCACTGGATCTCGTACGGCAGGTTCTTCAGCTCGTCGGCGCATTCCAGCAGCGCGCGCAGGCCGCCTTT
>NZ_VIDT01000078.1 GCF_006519715.1 Ideonella azotifigens | reverse complement strand
GACCGTGGCCCAGGCATGAGCGACACCGTGCTGTCGCAAGCCTTGCTGCCGTTCTATTCCACCAAGCGCGCCGGCACCGGCCTGGGCCTGGCGCTGGCCCGCGAAATCGCCGAAGCCCACGGCGGCCGCATCACGCTGGCCAACCGCGAAGGCGGTGGCCTGCGGGTCAGCATCCAGTTGCCGGGGGCGAGGGCCGGCTGAGCGTGCCGCGAATGTGGAAACGCCTGGGTTGCAGTTGTGTAGTAAGTCCCGCATGAGGGGGATTGGGGCATGCATCTCCTCATTGGTAGCGTAATTGCTGCCTACACGACCTCAGGGAGTCATCTTGAAAAGAAGCGTCATTTCGTCCACTATCGCTTTCGCTGTATTAGCTGGATATTTTTCGTCAGCATATTCGGGCGATGTTGAGGAGACTTGCTATCCAGTTTTTCGCCGGGGAAAAGCGGTTCCAAAGGAGCCCGATTGTGTGTCTAAAGCTGCTCAATCGCCCGTAGATCTTAGTACGGCGATCTGCACCGGCTCACCAGACGTAATCGATAGTTATTGCAAAGCCAAATGCGAAGTCGATCCGCTAAAACCGATCAGTGATGCCGATGCAATAGCGTTTGAAAACGGTGCGACCGTTCAGGAAGACAACCTTACCGATGCCACTAAGGCAGCTCTCGCATGCCTGCGAGCTGCCGCTAGCGCCGCAGGCGGTCAACTTGTGGTTACGTCGGCATACAGACCCCAAGCGTATCAAGATCATTTGTAAGAAGTATATTCAAAAGATAAGCTTCTAACTAAGCTAGTTTTGCAGGAGCACGTCGAGGAATGCAGGCCGGTGCCCTACTACGATTCTGTGCATCCGGAAAAGATGCATCATGGCCTAAATTTTATTGTGGGCAAAAAGTCTAATCATTCTAGCGGGACGGCATTTGATGCCGGTTGGGGGGATATTTCCAATATCGACCAACTTGCACAAAGCTGCGGCCTTGTTCGGCCGTGGCCTACAACCGACCGCGTTCATTTCACACTCATTACTCCAGGTCTAGAGATGCTTAAATCCATCGCGTTGTTGGCTTCAGCCTCCGCCATGCAAGTTGCAACTGCTTATGATGCGCCGTCACAATACGGCATAAAGTTAACTGTAGACGCGCGCCACGAGATCGGGACGGACGGCGTGAAGAGAGCGAAATATTCCTATACAATAACTAATGTTAACGCTCCGCTCGTCCGAACTCTGGAGCTGGGATCGGATTCTGATGCTATATCCTCTCAGCAGTTGCTCGTTGATAAGGAGATGTTGATCGCCACGGAAAATATCGTCACTCCTCAAAGCTGGGATGGTGCCGTGTTGAGGGTGGAAGAGGGAAATGCAAAAAAAGCAGTTTCATGGCAGGTTTCATCTTCTACTGATCGCTCTTTGGGAATTGCCAAAGGACAGAGTCAAACTTTTGTCGTGTACACGCCGAAAGTTTTTGCGCCACTTGTGAGTACTGCTATGGTGGTAGGATTTGACTCCTACAAATATACAAGTAATCCTGTGGTTGAGGTGAAGACTTCGGATGTGACCGCGCCCACAATTTCAACTACGGCGAGTTATGCGCCAGCTGCGGACCGCCCAGGTTGGTTGAAGGTTTCTGTGAGTCATGCTCTTGCTGATAACATCGATCCTTATCCGGAGGTTCAACTTAATAAAATTGAGTCTAATCAGGGTATTTCTGCGAAAGATTATGATGCTGTCATTGGATCTGAAGCCAGTGTAATATATCTGAAGCAGGCAAAAGATCGAGTGTACACTTTATATTATAAGGCTTTTGACGCTTCGGGCAATGCCGGGACTAGTAAGACAAAGGTTGATGCCAATAAGTAAGGCGGTTTAGTTCTTAAATCCGACACCTTGGGGCGGTTCTAGAAACCGTCCACCGATGGCTCTGACCAGCTGAGGCTGCGGCAAGATGCCGACATGATCACGCCGCGCATCAAGCCCTCGGGCTTCTTGCCTGAGGAAGCCCCCAACGACATGTTCCTGTTGCGCCATCGCAAGGCCAAGCTCGAAGGCTATGTGCAGACGCTGGCGGCGATGGACGCGCTGATCGACTTCTCCTCGATGGCGGCGGCGGTGGACACGGCCTGCCCCCGAGCTGATCGTGCCAAGGGCGGCCGCCCGCCCTATGCCACCGAGGTGCTGGTGCGGATGGTGTTCCTGCAGGGGCTGTACAACCTCTCGGACGAGCAATGCGAGCATCAGGTGCTCGACCGGCTGAGCTTCCAGCGCTTTTGCCGGCTCGACGGCGCGTTGCACATCCCGGACGCGCGCACACTGTGGACGTTCCGCCAGCGACTGGCGCAGGGCGGGCTTGGCGGCAAGGTCATCTCCGAGACCCTGAGCCAGCAACTGCAGCAGCACGGCTTCATCCCGCGGGGCGGGCAGATGGTGGACGCCAGCATCGTGCAGGCGCCCGTCACGCAAGCCAACGCCAAGGAGCGCGAGACGCTCAATCGGGGCGATGCCCCCGAAGGCTGGAGCGCCAAGCGACTGGCCCACACGGACCGCGACGCGCGCTGGACGATCAAGCACGGCAAGGCCTTCTACGGCTACAAGCTGCATGGCAACGTAGACGCACGCTACAAGCTCATCCGCGAGCTGAAGGTCACGGCGGCCAACGCCGACGACGGCCAGCAACTGCCCAACGTGCTCCAGCCGGCCAATACGCGAGACAAGTTGCTGGCCGACCGGGGCTACGACAGCCAAGCGAACCGGCAGGTGCTGAAGGCACGAGGACTGCAGGACGGCATCGCGCGGCGAGCCAAGCCGGGCCAGACAGCCAAGACGCGGCTGAACCAGCGCAACCGGACCATCAACAAGACCCGGGCACGGGTGGAGCACGTCTTCGCCAGCCTGGCGCAGCAAGGCGGCAAGTGCGTGCGGGCGATGACCCTGGCGCGCAACGCGCTGGCCATCACGCTGCAGTGCGCGGCTTACAACGCGCGCAGGCTGGTGTGGCTGGTCAAGAGCAGTTGTGCGTCCGCGTTGACCGCGTGAGCGGCAAATGACCCGTCGCGGAACGCGGCGATGGGTCAAACAGTCACCCGCGGACCGAAATATGCCCCCTCGGACACGGCGGGCCTCGATTCGCGTGGCCTTCAGGTCTGCGCGCGGGGTTTCAGGAAGTGCCCCTTGCCGACCGGTAAGATGTGAGGATGATGGGAAGGGAAGATGTCCACAAGTGCAACCGAAGCGATACCGTCCTCTCCCACGCCTTGCCGTCCTACTCCAAGCGCGCCGGCACCGGCCTGGGCCTAGCGCTGGCCCGCGAAATCGCCGAAGCCCGCGGCGGCCGCATCACGCTGGCCAACCGCGAAGGCGGTGGCCTGCGGGTCAGCATCCAGTTGCCGGGGGCGAGGGGCGTCTGAGGCTGGCCCTCGCCTTGCCTGAACTGTCTACACGCGCATACCCATTTGGGTAGCTGGTCGGCCTGCAAGCATGCAGATAGCATCGGCGCCTTGACCATTGTCCGATCAGGAGTCTTTGATGAAATTCTCCCGTGCGCTTGCCCCATTGTTGGCATCGGCGTTCTTGTCAAGCTGGTTGCCGGGCGTCGCCTCTGCGGCATCCGCGCCTCAGGGCTACTCGGGCATCTTCGGCGGCGGCCCGCTGTACATCACCTCCAAGGGCGCCTCCCAGAACATCACCGAGCTGGCGAACTCCGGCTTCACCGAGATCATCGTCTGGAGTGTGGAGGTCAAACCCAATGGCGACCTCAACCTGAACGGCGAGTTCCCGCTGACTTCCGAGGGTGTCTATATCGGCGACCAGACCTACCCTGACTTTGCGTCCGACATGGCCCGGCTCAAGCAGGGCAAGGTCAAGCGCGTGACCTTCAGCATCGGCTCGTCCAACTTCGGGGACTGGCAGGACATCGCCGCGCTCGTGCAGAGCCAGGGCACCGGCCCCGACAGCATCCTCTACAAGACCTTCGCAGCCCTCAAGACCGCGATCCCGGCGATCGACGCCATCGATTTCGACGACGAAAACAGCTTCGATCTGGCCAGCACGGTGAAGTTCGGCGTCATGCTGGGCAAGCTGGGCTTCCATGTGGTGCCCGACCCTTACTTCAACGCCTCGTACTGGACGCAGGTCGCCGCGAAGATCAACAAGCAACTGCCCGGCACCGTGGACGGCGTGCACCTGCAAGCGTATGCAGGCGGCACCGGCAACAGCCCCTGCGAGGGCTGGGACTTCGGCGACGTGCCCGTCTTCCCGTTCCTGTGGGACGCCGACGACAGCCCGCGGCAAGTGGGCCGCCAGATGCAAAGCTGGCACACCGAATGCGGCATCGTGGGCGGCGGCCTCTGGCTGTATGACGACCTCGTCGGCACCGGGAAAACCGCGAAGTACGCCCAGGCCATCAACGCCGGCGTGAAGTAGCCGCGTCAGGCGCCGGCCCCAGCCAGGGCCTGGCGCTTTTTCAGATCTTCCAGTAGGCCTTCGCGTCGACGACGTCCTGCTCAATGCCCGCCCGCAGCGCGTCCAGCGACTCGTACTTGCGTTCGTCGTGCAGCTTGTGCATCAGGTCGACCTGCAGGATGCGGGCGTAGCCGCCTTCGATGGCGACGTCGGCGGGCCAGTCCAGGCAGTGGACTTCGAGCAGCACGCGGCCGGCGTCTTCAATGGTGGGGCGCACGCCCAGGCTGGCCACGCCGGGCAGCGGCTGGGCGCCCAGGCCGTGCACGCGCACGACGAAGATGCCTTGGGCTGCGGGGCGGTGCGACGGGAAGCGCAGGTTCAGGGTGCGAAAGCCCAGGTCGCGGCCGAGCTTGCGGCCGTGCACCACATGGCCGCTGATGCTGTAGGGCCGGCCCAGCAGCGCGGCGGCGCGCTCCATCGCGCCTTCGGACAAGGCCTCGCGCACGGCCGAGCTGGACACCCGCATGCCGTGCACTTCGTAGCTGAGCATGCGGGCCACGTCGAAGCCCAGCGCGTTACCGGCGTTGTCCAGCATCGCGTAGTCGCCGGCGCGCTTGGCGCCGAAGCGGAAATCGTCGCCCACCAGCACGTAGCGGGCGTTCAGCTGCTGGACCAGCACCTGCTCGATGAAGTCCTGAGGCGTCTGGCTGGCAAGGCGGCGGTCGAAGCGCATCAGCACCACGTCGTCCACGCCGCAGCGCTCCAGTTCCTGCAGCTTGTCGCGCAGCGTGGCAATGCGCAGCGGGGCCAGTTCGGGCTTGCCGGCCTGTTGGGCAAACCAGTCGCGCGGGTGGGGTTCGAAGGTCATCACGCAGCTGCGCAAGCCCCGGTGCTTCGCTTCGTTGTTGAGCAGCGCCAGCATGGCCTGGTGGCCCCGGTGCACGCCGTCGAAGTTGCCGATGGTCAGCGCGCAGCCTTGCGGGCCCTGGGCAGACGGAGGAATGTGGCCGCGGAAGACTCTCATGAGGAAAACGATTATCCGGCCTGTGCCGGCAGGTCCTGGTGCGGCCGGCCCAGTTCGGTCAGCGACCAGCCGTCGATCCAGCACCATTGGCCGGCCGCCAGGGTCCCGGGGATGTGCAGCGGGCCAAACGAACTGCGGTGCAGCGTCTCGACCCGGTTGCCCACCGCAGCCAGCATGCGCTTGACCTGGTGGTACTTGCCTTCGGTCAACGTGAGCCGCAGGTGGGTTTCGCTGACGGCCTCGCAGGCGGCGGCGCGCACGGGGGCAGGGTCGTCATCCAGCACCACGCCAGCCAGCAGGCGTTCGACCTGGCTGGCGTCGACGGGATGCTTGCAACCCACCTCGTAGACCTTGGGCACGTGGTGTTTGGGCGAGGTGAGGCGGTGGATCAGCGTGCCGTCGTCGGTCAGCAGCAGCAGGCCGGTGGTGTCTTCGTCTAGCCGGCCGATGGGCTGGACCTCGCGCTGGCGCAGTGGCGCCGGCAGCAGCGTCATCACGCTGGGATGGTGCTTGGGCTTGCGCGAGCACTCGTAGCCGGCGGGCTTGTGCAGCAGCACCAGCGCCTTGGCGTGGTAGGGCCAGCGCTGGCCTTCGACCGTCAGCACCAGGCCTTCGGTTGGCAGGTCTTCATCCGGGTCGTCCAGCTCTCGCCCGTCCAGCTGCACCAGCCCGGCGTAGACCATGCCAGCGCAGACGCGCCGGGTGCCGAAGCCTTGGGAAAACAGGATCTGGCTGAGTTTCATGGGGCGCGATTGTCCCCCAGCCGGGACAATGGGGCACCCGGCCACGCGGATACGTGAGTCCACTCGCCGAGCGGGTCGCGCGACCGCGTGGCGCGCCTCCCCGTGGCCGGTGTGCCTCTAGGCGAAGACGCCAGCGGTGTCCTGCATGCGATCCGAGACTTCGCCGAGGTGATGCAGCGTGTCGCCAAACTGCATCTCCATCATCGTCAGCCGCTTGAAGTAGTGGCTGGCCAGGTATTCGTCGGTCACGCCAATGCCGCCGTGCAGCTGGATGCACTGCTGGCCGACAAAGCGGGCCGACTGGTTCAGCTGTACCTTGGCCTGGCTGAGCGCGCGGCGGCGGGCCGGGGCCGCTTCGCCCAGCTTCAGCGTGGCGTAGTAGCTCATCGAGCGGGCCAGTTCGAGCTGCATCTTCACATCGGCGATGCGGTGGCGCAGCGCCTGGAAGTGCGTCAGCGTCACGCCGAACTGCTTGCGCGTGTTCATGTACTCCACCGTGATCGCGGTCAGCTTGTCCATCAGGCCGACGCCTTCGGCGCACAGCGCGGCAATGCCGATGTCCACGCCTTGCTGCAGCGCTGCAAAGCCTTCTTCAGCGACCAGCGCGGCAGGAGCTTGGACCAGCGTCAGCTCGGCGGCGCGGGCGCCGTCCTGCGTGGGGTAGCCCTTGACGGTGACACCTGCCGCGCCGCGCTCGACCAGGAACAGCGCAATGCCGGCTTCGCTGTCCACGTCGCCCGAGATGCGGGCCGGGACAATGAAGGCATCGGCCTCGTCGCCGGCCGGCACCACGCTTTTCACGCCTTCCAGGGTCCAGCCCTCGCCGGCTTGGTGGGCGCGCGTCGTGACGTGGCGCAGCTTGTAGCGCGCGCCGGCCTCCTGGTGCGCCAGCACGACCAGCGCTTCGGCGCTGGCCATCTTCGGCAGCCACTCGGCCTGCAGCGGCTCGGGCGCGTCGGCCAGCAGGGCAGGGGCGATCAGCGCGCCCTGGGCGACCGGGGCGTTGACCAGGCCGCGGCCGAGTTCTTCCATCACCACCATGGCCTCGACAGCGCCGAAGCCCAGGCCGCCATGAGCCTCAGGAATGGTGAGGCCGGCCAGGCCCAGCTCGGCCAGCTCGGCATAGACCGCGCGGGTGGCGCCACCAGCCTTGGCCAGCTGGTGCCGGCGCTCGAAGGCGAAACCCTTGTCGACCCAGCGGGCCACCGCGTCGCGCAGCGAGACTTGGTCGTCGGAGAAATCGAAGTCCATGTTGTTTCCTCAGGCGCCCAGCACGGTCTGGCTGACGATGTTGCGTTGCACTTCGTTGCTGCCGCCGTAGATGGTGGTCTTGCGCAGGTTGAAATAGGTACTTGAAAGCGGCGCGCACTCGCCGGCGTTGCCAGGCCACAGCCCGCCCAGCGCCTGGTCGCCCTGCCAGCCGGCTTCCATGGCCTCGTGGATGAACGGCACGCTCAGCGGGCCGCCTGCCAGCATCATCAGCTCGGCATAACGTTGCTGAATCTCGCTGCCGCGGATCTTCAAGAGACCCGCTACGTCCAGGCTCTGCTTGCCGCTCTTCTCTGCGGACAGCACGCGCAGCACCATCATCTCCAGCGCCACGATGTCCACCTCCAGCAGCGCGATCTGGTCGCGGAAGCGGGTGTCGTCGTACACGCCCTGCGACTTGGCGATGCGCTTCAAGCGCTCCAGCTCGCGCTTGGCGCGGTTCACGTCCGCGATGTTGGTGCGCTCGTGGGCCAGCAGGTGCTTGGCGTAGGTCCAGCCCTTGTTCTCTTCGCCGATCAGGTTCTCGGCCGGCACCTCGACGTTGTCGAAGAAGACCTCGTTCACCTCGTGTTCGCCGTCCAGCATGATGATGGGCCGCACGGTCACGCCGGGGCTCTTCATGTCGATCAGCAGGAAGCTGATGCCGGTCTGCGGCTTGCCGGAAGTGTCGGTGCGCACGAGGCAGAAGATCCAGTCGCCGAACTGGCCCAGCGTGGTCCAGGTCTTCTGGCCGTTGACGATGTACTTGTCGCCTTGCCGTTCGGCGCGTGTCTTCACCGAGGCCAGGTCCGAGCCCGAGCCCGGCTCGCTGTAACCCTGGCTCCACCAGACCTCGCCGGAGGCAATGCCCGGCAGGAAGCGCTGCTGCTGCTCGGCACTGCCGAAGGCCATGATGACCGGCGCCACCATCACCGGCCCAAACGGGATGATGCGCGGCGCGCCGGCCAGCGCGCACTCTTCCTCGAACAGGTGCTTCTGCACCGCGTTCCAGCCCGGCCCGCCAAACTGCTTGGGCCAGCCGTAGCCCAGCCAGCCCTGCGCGCCCAGGATCTTGGCCCAGCGTTGCAGGTCATCGCGACTCAGGCGCTGGGCCTGGTGCACCTTGCTGCTGATCTCCTTGGGCAGGTGCTCGGCCACCCAGTCGTGGATCTGCTGGCGGAAAGCCAGTTCGTCCGGCGTGAAATTGAGGTCCATGAGGCTTGTCTCCGATCTCTCCGATTTTTAGCACGATCGTTCGCCTTCATCCTGTCCCCCCAGCGACAAGCGGGCCATGGGGTTTTCACGTGTTGGCGGGGCTCATGTTTGGCGGGGTTCCGTCCCCTCCAGCGTCTTCAAATTCCTCTTCGCGCTCCTGGTGGCCGCCCGGATGCTGCGCCCTAACCCACCAGAAAAGCGGGCGGGACCGGGCCGAGCTGAGCGCTTGAGCACCGTCTCAACTGGTATTGCCAACATGCCGAATGACACAATGCCCTGGTGTCCAGCCTTGCTGCCCAACCACCCAGGGTGCCATGGGGTGATTTCCCCGACGTGTTGATTCATGCAAATGAATCGGCGGTCAAGCAGCACCCTGCCTACAAGGCTGCCAAATCGGGCCATGGCGATGCTGCGATGGCGCTCGTGGCGGACACGATGAACCTCGGCCAGAACGCGGCCCTGCAAGCTTTGATGGGGGCTCGCAAGCCTATTTTGGTGAGCGCCCACGCCTATGAGCAGGAAGGCGTGAATGCCATCCCCGAGATCTTTGCCGATGAACTCAGCAAGACCCTGGGTTGGCCGGTAGATCCCTCGGTGCTGCAGGTCAACGTGGTGGCTCACACCGGCGCGGACGGCTTTTCTCGCCTGGCCCGACAGGCGGAGTTCGCCGGCACTGTGCAGGCCGGCTGTGACTACGTGATGGTGGACGACTTCGTCGGCATGGGCGGCACGCTGGCCAATCTGCGCGGACACATCGAAACCCAGGGCGGTCGGGTCTTGGCGGCTGTCTGTTTGACCGGCAAGCCCCATTCCGCCAAACTCAGCCCGACACAGTCACGCTTACAGGAACTGAGAGCCAAACATGGACGACAGCTGGAAGAGTGGTGGATCGAACGATTCGCTCACGGCTTCGACGCGCTTACTGAATCAGAAGCTCGGTACCTCGCCCGCACCGCGTCGTTTGACCTCATCCGAGATCGAATTGCTCAGAGCCAGCAAGCGTGAACTGGCTGCCCTGGCCTTCGCGGCCAAGGGATTGGGAACAAGCCGAAAGCCTTCGGGCGGCCAGTGAGCCGGGCCGGCATTTGCCTGCCAATGCTCGATCCAAGAGGTTCTCTTGCCGTAGCGGCTGGTCGTTCAAGTCCTGCTTCAGCTGGGCAATGGCAGCCTGCAGGTCATCGCGGTTTTTGCCGGTGACGCAACTCGTTGCCCTGGATTTTCGGGGGAATTTGTCCGCAGGGAGCAGCAGGCGCCAGGAATTCCTGGTTGCCAGGATCAAGGCACGCCAGCCTGGGAGGCCTGCGGAGGGGGTGGCGCACCGCTGGCATCACTTCTCAGCGAATCCATGCGTCCCTGGACCAGGGCCTGACTGAATTCTTCGGCGAGCTGTTCAGTGACCGTCCAGGGGGCGTCCGGTCGGACGCGCTCGAAGCTGAACTCGCCCTCCAACACCGTGCCGCTGCCCATGCCCAGCATGCCCATCAATTCGTCGTTGCGCTCGATCAGCAGGCGGCAGCGCTGGCGCTGGCCATCGGCTTCGGGCCGGCAGGGGGCAAGGGGTTCGATTTCCGCAATCTCGCGCTGACGGTCGGCCGAGAGTGTGGACAACTGGGTGCCGCCGGACTTGAGCGCAAGCTGCCGTGCGAGTGTTGCAGTCAGGGCCGATGAGGGCCGATGCAGGGTGGCTACGCCGTCGCGGAAGGCAGCTTCCAACGCCGTGCGGCCAATGGGCGCGGCTTGCTGGGCGAAGTCACCGTCCGAGGTCAGGTGCGAAAAACGGGCCTGCACGATGCGCGGCTCGGCGCCGACGATGTGGAAGCCCTCGGTCTTCTCCTTGTCGCTGTCATCCGTGTTCGCGCCCTGCGGCTGCCCGCGGGCAATGGTGTACGCATAGGGAATCTCCTCGCCCTGGATGGCCAGCTGTGCCACGCAGCCACGGATCTGGTGGGCCTTGGCGAAACCCACCTCCTGCGGATTTTTCAGCTGCGGCAGCCCGGGGGATTCGCCGCGCAAGGCCGCCATCGGGTTGCTGCTGCGGGCGTCGATGGTGGTGCGGAAGAACATGCTGTTCAGGGATGCCAGCGTGTTCTTGTCCGCGCAGCCCGGCACAGGGGTCGGCGCAAAGATGCTCCAGGCTGCAGCGCCTGTCACCAGCACGAAGCCGGCCAGCCACAGCCAGGGTCCACCCGGGAAGATTTGGCGCAGCGCTGCCTTGCGCATCACCCGGTTGACTTCGCCCGCCAATGCGTCGTGCTCGGCCAGCACGGCGCGCGCTTCATCGCCCGCTGGTCCACCCGGTAGGGTCGCCACGCGCGCCTTCACGGCGGCTATTTCCTCGGGTGAAAGCAAGGCTTCGGCCGAGATCCACAGCAGCGCGAGGGCTGGCGAGGCCAGAGGGGGCTGGCCTTCAGCGGCAGCCTGAGCCTTGGCATGTTGGTCCAAGCTGAGGATCTGCAGGTCGCGCAGCGTGAGCAGGGACTGCTGCGTACGCTGGCGCTCCCACTGTCGCAATGCCTCAGCGGTGTCGGCGGCGATCTGGCGGCGCAGTGTTCGCTGCGCGTCGGTCAGCTCCGCGGCAAGCAGTGCCCGCGTGGGGGAGAGCGTCTCTTCCGAAGTGATCTTTCGGTAGATCAGCCAGCGCAGCAACTCCGCTGGCACCAGGTCAGACGGCAGCGATGCCAGCTCAGGGTGGGCGAGGGCCTGCTGGCGTTCGGTGGCGTTGAGCAGGTGCAACTCGACGAGCGTGTGCAGCGCGGGGTGTGTGTCCGTCTCTTGCATGGTGGTGGCTCCCTGGGAATGATGCGCGGTCAGACCCGCAGGGGGCCCGGTGCCACGCAGATGGCACGACGCCCCGCGAGGGCGGGGCGTCGTGGATGAATGCGTGAGACTGCGGCTAGCCGCCTCCCGGCGGTGCTGCAGGCCAGCGCGCGAGCGTCAGTCGCGGAAGTTCTTGTGCGTCAGCGGCTGCTCGGGAAACTCTTTCTTGAGCAGCGCGATGGCCTGTTGCAGGTCGTCGCGGTTCTTGCCGGTGACGCGCACTTCGTTGCCCTGGATGCTGGCCTGGACCTTGAGCTTGCTGTTCTTGATCGCGCCGGTGATCTTCTTGGCCAGCTCGGACTCGATGCCGTCCTTGATCTTGTCGACGCGGCGCAGCTTGTCGCCGCCAAGCTTTTCCAGCTTCTCGCCCTTGTCGATGAAGTTGATCGTCACGCCCTGCTTGGTCAGCTTGCTGACGAGCACCTCGTTGATCTGGTCGATCTGGAAGTCGCTGTCGCCGACCAGGTGGATCTCCTTTTCCTTCTCCTTGAGCTCGACGCTGGCACTGGTGCCCTTGAAATCGAAGCGGGTGCCGATTTCCTTGATGGCGGTGCTGACGCCGTTGTTGATCTTGACCATGTCGGGTTCGAGGGCGACGTCAAAGCTGGGCATGGCAGGAAACTTTCGGAAATAGCAGGCGCTGTTTGGCCTGCAAGGGCAAAGGAGAACGGGGAATAGCAGAAAATTCTGCCATGCAAATCGAAGCGGGCGTGAGCCTGAAGTCCTATAACACCTTTGGCCTGCCCGCGGTGGCCGGCCGGCTGGTGCGCATCACCGCAGACGCCGACGTGCGCCGGCTGCTGGAGCTGCCGGGCCTGGGCGGCGCGCCCAAGTTCGTGCTGGGCGGCGGCAGCAACGTGATCCTGACCCGGGACATGCCTGAGCTGGTGCTGAAGGTCGAGGTCAAGGGCATGCGCGTGGCGAGCGAAACGGCGGACGCCTTCATCGTCGAAGCCGGCGGCGGCGAGTCCTGGCACGACCTGGTCGCGTGGACGCTGGACCACGGCCTGCCCGGGCTGGAGAACATGGCGCTGATCCCCGGCACCGTGGGCGCGGCGCCGGTGCAGAACATTGGCGCCTACGGGCTGGAGCTGCAGGACCGCTTCGACTCGCTGGACGCGGTGGACCTGGTGACCGGCCGCAGCGTGCGGCTGGACGCTTCGCAATGCAAGTTCGGCTACCGCGACAGCATCTTCAAGCAGGCCCTGGCCGGCAAGAGCCTGATCACCCGGGTGCGCTTTCGCCTGCCCAGGCACTGGCAGCCGGTGCTGGGCTACCTGGACCTGGAGCGCAAGATGGCCGAGACCGGCAACCACGCGCCCGATGCCCGCACCCTCTTCGACTGGGTCTGCGCGATCCGCCGCGCCAAGCTGCCGGACCCGGCGGTGATCGGCAACGTCGGCAGCTTCTTCAAGAACCCGCTGGTCACGGCCGAGCAGTGTCGCGACATCATCGCCCGCGACCCGCATGTGGTGCACTACCCGATGGACGGCGGCGGCTTCAAGCTGGCGGCCGGCTGGCTGATCGACGCCTGCGGCTGGAAGGGCAAGACGGTGGGCCATGCGGGGGTCTACGAGAAGCAGGCGCTGGTGCTGGTGAACCGCGGCGGCGCCATCGGCTCCGAGGTGCAGACGCTGGCGCGGGCGATTCAAGAGAGCGTATACGGCCGCTTCGGCATCCGGCTGGAGATTGAGCCGGTGGTGGTCTAACTCACAGGAAGCCCAGGCACTCGCAAAGCGCCTGGCAGCGCGCCCAGCGCTCGCTCAAGCGTTCGGCCATGCGCTCGGCCTGGTCCGGCTGCTCGGCCAGCGCGTCGGCCTGGTGTTCGATCTCACGGGCCAGTTCGGCGATGCCGGCCTGGCCGACCAGTTCGGCAGCACCCTTGATCGCGTGGGCATGCTGGCGGATGCGGGCCGGCGCTTGCTCGCCCAGTGCTTCGCACAGCGCGGGCAGGGTGCCGCCGCTGTCGGCGAAGAAGTCGCGCAGCAGCGGGCGCAGGCCGTCGGCCGTCAGCAGCACGCACAGCTCGCCCAGCGTGGACAGGTTCAGGTGGCGGGCCATGTCGCCGGGTCGGGGGCGGACAGGCACAGCAGGGTGTGGCTGCGGAGCCTCGGCCGCTACGCT
>NZ_VIDT01000779.1 GCF_006519715.1 Ideonella azotifigens | reverse complement strand
CTGTGACCGGTGCCACCGCCAGCCTGCCCGACCTGGGCCCGGCGCTGGACGCCGCGACCAACGCGCAGACGGGCCTGTCCAGCTTCATGGACGTGGCCGGTTCGCTGGCGAGTGGCGACTCGGGTTCTCCATTGGGCGCCGTGACGCAGGCCTTTGGCGGTGTGCAGGGCGCGCTGGACATCGATGTCAGCGGCCTGTCCGAAGCGCTGCCCAAGGCCATCAGCACGATCCAGAACGCCCTGCCTGGCGACGCGCTGGCCTTCATCGAGAACCTCAACGAAAGCTACCAGGGCCTGTCGGACTTTCTCGCCAACAGCCCGCTGGTTCAGCAGATCCACCCCGGCGACAGCCTGGAGCAGACCGCGCTGAAGCTGATCGAGGCCGTGCTCAGCGCCTTCAGCGACCGGCTGGCCGAACTCGGCAGTACGCTGATCGACACCGACACGCTGGCCCAGGTCACCGCCGCCTTGGGCACCATCGAGCAGTTGGCCGGCGGCCAGGTGCCCTCGGCCGACGACCTGCTGAACTTCCTCGCCCAGCAGCTGGTGGGCGTGGACCACGACCTGCTCGCCGGTGCCAGCCAGCACCTGGACGGCGCGCTGGCGCTGATCCAGCCGCTCACCGCTGGTGGCATCGAGGGCCTGATCGGCACGGTGCGCGACCAGGCCGCCCTCAGCTTCCAGGCCCTGGCCAACGCCATCGTCAGCTTCGACGCGGCAGACGCTGCTGCCTACGCAGCGCTGGAGGCGCTGCTGCAAGCCTGGTCCGACGCGCTGGGCCTGGCCTTCGACGCGATTGACGCCGGCTGCGACGCGCTGACCGCGCTGGTCGCGGACGACGCCTGGGACACGCTGTTCTCGGCCTATGCCACCGTGCTCGGCGCCGTGCCGCTGGTCGAGCTGCCCAGCGTGGACGACGCGGTCGATGCGATCGCCTCGGTGATCGAATCGCTGCTGTCGCGGCTGCGCATGAGCCTGTCGCCGCAGGACTTGGCGGCCCAGATCGCGCGCGCTTCCAACGGCGTGCACGAGATGTTCGCCGCCTCGCCGCTGTCGCAGGTCCAGCAGATCCTGATCGACTTCATTGGCAAGATCCAGCAGGCCATGGCAGACGTGCCGACCGAGCAGGTGCAGCTGGCCGTGAGCGGCATGCTCTCGCGCGTCAAGCAGGAGCTGGACGCGCTGCACATCGACCAGGTTCGCACCGGCATTGCCGAAGGCTTCCAGGCCGCGCACGACTTCATCGAGCAGAACATTGGCGACGACCTGCTGGGCGACCTGAGCAGCACGCTGGCCGACGCGCTGGACCAGTTCAAGCAGATTCCGATTGCCGACGTGGCCGACGCCATTGGCGACGTGGTGCAGCAGGCCGGTTCGCTGATCCAGCAACTGGCCAGCGACCTGTCTTCCGCGCTAGACGACCTGAAGGCCTTGCTGGCCCAACTCGACGGGCTGGACTTCAAGCCGGTGGCCGACGAGGTCATCGACGAGATCGACGCGCTGAAGGCCAAGCTCTCGGCCATCAAGCCCGAGTCGCTGTCCGAACCCGAGAAGATCGCCATCCAGGGCGGCCTGGCGCTGCTGCGCGCGGTGGACCTCGAAGGCATGATCGAGACCCAGCTGAAGACGGGTTTCAAGACCATCGACGACGAGCTGGCCGAAGCAGTGCAGGCCGTGCTGGACGCCTGGAACAACTTCCGCGACCGCATCATCGGCTTCGACGGCAGCGCCATCCTGGCGCCTGTCAATGCGCTGCTGGACCAGGTCGAGAAGTCGGTCAACGGCATCAATGCCACGCTGGTGCTGGCGCCGCTGGACGGGCTGGTCGACGAACTCGTGGCCCAGGCCGACAAGCTCTCGCCTGGCCAACTGCTGGAACCGCTGAAAGCGCCTTACCAGCAGATGATGGCCGCCATCAACCGCGCCAGCCCGGACGTGTGGGTCGAGCCCTTGCGCCTGCTGCACACCGAGATCGACCGCCTGGTCGACCTGATCGACATCACGCCGCTGCTGGACACGCTGGAGCAGAAGGAGCGCGAGCTCTTCACCCAGGCCCGCGACGGCCTGGCCAGCGCGCTGGACAGCGTGCACCTGCCGCCGCCGCTGGACACGTTTTTCGAGACCATGAAGGCCTTGATGCTGGGCCTGGCCGATGCGGTGTTTGGCGACCCGGACGGCGCGCTGCGCCAGTACAACCTGACGCTGGGCGACAGCGTCAAGCCCAGCAGCCTGTTCAAGCCGCTGGACCTGGTGTTCGACCAGCTGATGGCCGCGGTGGACAAGCTGCCGGTGGCCGACGTGGCCAGCGCGCTCGAAGCCATCCGCACGGGGCTGGGCATGG
>NZ_VIDT01000778.1 GCF_006519715.1 Ideonella azotifigens | reverse complement strand
GACGAAACCCGCATGATGACTCGCCAGGCCGGTGGCGGGGCGTTGCAGCGCGCTGAAGCCGTGCTGGGCCAGTTCAGCGACATCCTTGAGCGCCACCTGCCCGGTTTCCGAGACCAGGCGCCCGGCCGTGGCCCGTCGCAGCAGCTGTCACAAGCCATGGCCCAGGCGCAGATCCGCGTGGTGGCCCAGGTCGAGGCGCAGCAGGCGGCTGGCGGTGTGGGTCCCAGCGGCGAATTGCTGGCCTCGCCGGCCCAACTTGTGGCCGAGCTTCGTGAGCGCCAGCAGACGCTCAAGCAGGCCGCGGCCACGCCGGAAGAGCGGGCCACGGTCGAGTTGGTGGCGCTGCTGTTCCAGAGCATCCTGACCGACGAGCGCATTCCCGCGCTGCTGCGCATCTGGTTTGCCCGGCTGCAGATGCCGGTGCTGCGGGTGGCGCTGGCCGAACCCGATTTCTTCTCCGGTGCCGACCACCCGGCGCGCCGGCTGATCGACCGCCTGGGCGCCTGCGTGATGGGTTTCGAGGGCGATGCGGAGGTCATCGGCACGCCGCTGGAAGCCGAGATCCGCCGCGTGGTGCAGGTCGTCGAGGCTTTCCCCGACACGGGCCGGCGTGTGTTCCAGGCCGTGCTGAGCGAATTCGAGAAATTCCTGGAGCGCTATTTCAGCGAGCGCAACGATGCGACCAAGGCCGGCGTGTCGCTGGCGCAGCAGATCGAGCAACGCGAGACGCTGGCGATCCAGTACACGATCGAGTTGCGCAAGATGCTCAACGAGCTGCCGGTGCAGGAGGGCGTGCGCGACTTCCTGTTCCACATCTGGGCCGACGTGCTGGCGACCACCGCGGTGCGGCACGGCCCGCACAGCCACGAGGTGAAGACGGTGCGCGACGCTGCAGCCGACCTGATGTGGGCGGCGGGCTCCAAGACCACGCGCGAGGAACGCGCCGAGGTCATTCGCCGGCTGCCACCGCTGCTGGGCGTGATCCGGCGTGGCATGAACGCCGCGGGCCTGGATGCGCGCAAGCAGGAAGATGCCGTCAAGGCACTGAATCTGGCCCTCACGGCGGCCTTCAGCGCACGCGCCACGTCAGTCAGCCCGGAACAGCTCGAACACCTGAAGCAGCGGCTGGCGACGATCGAGGAACTGATGCCGGACGACGATCTCGAGCTGGACGATTCCTGGGTGCTGGACGAGGCCAACCACCGCAACGAGGGGCTTGAAATCGTCTCCGAAGGCGGCTCGATGCCTGGGCCGTCGATGCTGGCCGCTGCGGCGCAACTGCAGCCGGGCAGCGCCTACACGCTGGAGTTGCGTGGCCGCCGCGAAACGGTTCGGCTGTCGTGGCAGGGCATGCACAAGCAGCTGTCTTTGTTTGTCGGTTCGCAAGGGCGTTGCGTGTTGTTCCAGAAAACCCGGCTGGCGGCTTTCCTGCAGGCGGGCTTGCTGGTGCCGGTGCAGGACGAGTCGCTGACGATTTCGGCGACGCGCGACGCGCTGCGCAAGCTCAGTGCCGATCCCTCTCGCCTGATGGCCGACGCGTGAAACCTGCCGCCTGAAAGCACCAAAGCCCGGCATGCCGGGCTTTGTCTTGTGTAGGTTCGTGGGGCCGGGGTCAGTGGATCAGCCGGTCTTCCGGCGCGACGAAGAGTTCGTCCAGGATCAGCGCGTCGGGTTCTTCGCCCTGGCTCCAGAACACCATCAGCACGATGATCTTCAGGTCATCCAGCGTCAGCGGGCTGCCGACGGCGGTGGCCCGATCGATCACGCGTTCACGCATGGGCGGTGGCAAAACCCCCGCCGATTCCAGAAAACTGATGAATCCCACCGATTCATCACCCAGCAAGTCCAGTTCGCGCGGCAGGTAGACCCGCAGGCTTTGCGGACTTTGCGGCGCACTTTGGGTGCTGTCGGCAGTGGCGGCCAGGCCATCCAGCCAGCTCAAAGCTTCCTGGATCTCGTCGGACTCGAACCCGACAGCCGACAGCTTTCGCGTCAACTGGTCGTGATCCGGGCAGGCATCGGGCCGCCAGTAGTTTTCGTACAGGTAGACCAGAACATCGAACATGAACTGACTATACCTGTTTGCGCTTGACACACTGGTGCAAAGAAGCCGGCCTGCCAGCCGGGTGTTTGGCGCACCGCGTGGGGCCTGTTTCAGGTCGTCGCGCGGCGCTGCAGCAGCCCGCCGGGCAGCCGCACGACCAGGCCGTCCAGCTCCAGCTCGAGCAGCCTGGCCAGCAGCCGGTCGGCAGGCCAACCGGTGCGGGCGACCAGTGCGTCCACCGTCGCTGCCTCGTGCCCCATGGCAGTCAGCAGCGGGTCTTCCTTGTCAGGCCGAGGCGCT
>NZ_VIDT01000777.1 GCF_006519715.1 Ideonella azotifigens | reverse complement strand
CTTCATCGCCGTGCCGCCCCGGCGCCGTCGCGCAGCGCTGCGATCGCGCGGTGGTAGTCACCGGCACCGAACACGGCCGAGCCGGCCACCAGGGTGTCGGCACCAGCTTCGGTGACCCGCCGCACGTTGGCGGCGTTCACGCCGCCATCGACCTCGAGCCAGATGTCGCGCCCGGTCGCCTCGATGCGGCGGCGCACCGCTTCGATCTTCGGCAGCACGTGGTCAATGAAGGTCTGGCCGCCAAAGCCGGGGTTGACGGACATCAGCAGCACCAGATCGAGCTGCTCCAGCGTATGGCCCAGCCAGTGCAGCGGTGTCGCCGGGTTCAGCACCAGCCCGGCCTTCACCCCGAGTGACCGGATCAGCTGCAGCGTGCGGTCCACATGCTCGCTGGCCTCGGGGTGGAACGAGATGATGGATGCACCCGCCTGCGCAAACAAGGGGATCAGCGCGTCGACCGGCTTGACCATCAGGTGCACGTCGATCGGTACGGGCTGGTCGCCGCGCCGGCAATACGGCTTGATCGCCTGACACACCATCGGACCCATCGTCAGATTCGGCACGTAGTGGTTGTCCATCACGTCGAAATGGATCAGGTCGGCGCCGGCTTCGATGACAGCCGTGACCTCGGCGCCGAGACGCGCGAAGTCGGCCGACAACAGGCTGGGCGCGATGCGGATCGTCTGGTTCATGCAAACCTTCCTTCGTAAAGCAAATCGACGGCATTCGGCATTCGCGGCGGGCACGCCAGCTGCTGCAATTCGCCCAGGCTCAGCCAGGCGTGCGTTCCCAGCGCCGTGCCCGGTTCGGCCGGCAGCGGGTGCTGCAGATCGCCCAGATGCGGCAGCACCAGGCCGGCAGCGGAAAAGTCCCCGCCTGCTGTCCAGAAGGTCGGCGTCACCACCGTCCACAGGCCGGCACCGACGGCAGCGCGCAGGCCGTTCGGCGAATCCTCGAAGGCGACGGCGCGGTCGGCACCCATGCCGAGCGTCGCAAGCACGAGACGGTAGATATCGGGCGCCGGTTTCTTCGCAGGCACCTGGTCGCCGCAGGCGATCACGGCAAACATTTCCAGCCCGCGCGTACCAAACGCGGACTGCAGCAGTGCGTCGACGTTCACCGCGGTGGTGGTGGTGGCGATCGCGAGCCTGCAGCCCGCCGCCAGCGCCTCTTCGAGCAGCCTGGCCACGCCGTCCCGCAAGGGCACGCCGCCCTGGCGCACGGCGGCGCTGTAGAACTCGGTCTTGTCGGCGTGGATCTCGGGTACTCGCGCCATCAGGTGCTGGCGCAAGGCGGTGCTCACCGGCAGGGACTGGATGTACGAGGTGATGCGCTCCTTCCCGCCCGTCACCGACAGCAGGCGACGGTATTCGGCGCGCGTCCAGGTCCAGCCCAGCCGGTGGCGTTCGAAGGCGAGGTTGAAGGCAAGGCGGTGCGCCTCCTCGGTGTCGGCCAGCGTCCCGTCGACGTCAAAGATCAGCGCTTCGACGGTCATGCCCGCTCCTCCGGCGAGGTCGCCGCACTGGCATCGAAGACACGGCTCGCGAGGATGTCCTCGGCCTGCAGGGTGGCGAGCTGCTCGCGCGACAAGGCCTCGGTCGAGCCGAACAGCCGGGTCGCGTGGCGCAGCCGGATGCGGTCCAGCGCATTGCGGATCGAGCGTGCATTCGCGAAATGCGGCTGCTGCCTGCGCAAGGCCACGTAGCGCGCAAACGCCGGCTCGGCCGAGGCGTCGAAGTGGTAGTTGAGCTGGGTCAGCATCAGCTGCGTGATCTGCATCAGCTCGGCCTGGCTGTAGTCGGGGAAGTCGATGTGGTGCGCAATGCGCGAGGCCATGCCCGGGTTGCTGCCGAAGAAGGTGTCCATGCGGTTCTTGTAGCCGGCCAGGATCACGACCAGGTCGTCACGCTGGTTCTCCATCACCTGCAGCAGGATCTCGATCGCCTCCTGCCCGTAGTCGCGCTCGTTCTCGGGGCGGTAGAGGTAGTAGGCCTCGTCGATGAACAGCACGCCGCCCATGGCCTTCTTCAGCACTTCCTTGGTCTTGGGCGCCGTGTGGCCGATGAACTGGCCGACCAGGTCATCGCGCGTCACCGCCACCAGGTGGCCTTTGCGCACGTAGCCGAGCTGCTTCAACACCTCGGCCATGCGCATCGCGACCGTTGTCTTGCCGGTGCCGGGGTTGCCGGTGAAGCACATGTGCAGCGACGGCTTGGTGGCCTGCAGGCCCTGTTCGGCACGGAGCTTGTCGATCAGCAGCAGCGCGGCGATGTCGCGGATGCGGCCCTTCACCGGCGCCAGGCCGACGAGTTCCGCATCCAGCTGGTCGAGCACGGCACGCGCGCCCGA
>NZ_VIDT01000776.1 GCF_006519715.1 Ideonella azotifigens | reverse complement strand
CGTTGGCCGCACTCAGGTTGCCCAGCGTGTCGGTGGTGGCCTGTTCGTAGCGCTTGCAGACGACGGCGATCTTGCTGCCGTCAGGCAGCGCTGTTGCACTGGGGGCGCAGTTGAGGATCGGGTGTGCCGGGTCGACCGGATCGGCCAGGTCGTTGTAGACGGTGGTGGTGATGAGGTTGGGCTCGACCACCTGCGTCTGCAGGTTCCACAGCGGGTGCCACTGGGTGCTGATCTTGCGCTGCGGCTTGGCCGGGCCGGGGTTGCTGGCGGTGTAGCTGGCCACGTCGGCCGGGCAGGTGTCGGCTGTCTTCAGGCCTTCGACCCGCACGGTCTCCAGGTTGCGGCTGGTGTCGTACGCCATGCAGCTTCGGTTGCCCGCGAAGTCGACTCGGCTGGTGACGTTGGCATTGCCGTCGAAGCTTTGGCTGCTGGAGGCAGCGCTGCAGCCGCTGCCCCCGGGCTGGGTCTGCGTGCTGGCGTAGCTCATGCCTTGCACGGTGCTAGAGCCCAACGTGCTCGAATAACCATTTGGCCCTTGCACATAGACATTGCCAACATCACTCCACCGATGATGAATCCATACCACCTTCTTGGCGTCATCAAATTCTTCAGTGATATTCCAGCCAGGCTCCGACCCTTGATTCCAGGAGGCAGAATATCGATTCAATCCCGCTCCCTCCTCGGTACTCACGGCTCGTCCGACATCGTCATACCAAAACGAAGTCAATCTCAAGGAGTCTTCGTCTACCACGCCTGTCAAAGCCCAAGGCAGCCCGGGCTTGTCGTACACGAACTGCAGGTTCTTACCGTCCGGCCAAATGAGCGCCGATAGGTTGCCGTTCGTGTAGGCCGCATCAATGACTTGCCCGTCCACCCTGGTGACTTGAGTGATCACGCCAGAAGTGTCGTACTTGAACTTCACCAATCTTCCAAATTGGTCTTGCACGCTCAGCAGGTAGCCACCACCCGGCGCGTCGGCCGACGCTTCCTTACTGAAATTCAAAGATACCCGTCCACCGCCGGCATAAACAATTTGCCGAGAGCCATCGTAGTAATCATATTCCTCAATAGATTTTCGAATCGAGTCGAAATATAAGTAATTGGACCACGGCAGGGCTTGCAATCTATCTTTTGTGGCGCCGTCAGATTCGTACCATCCAGCAACGGTAGATGGAAACATGGAAACCCACCGCCCGAGGCCGCGCGCCACTTGAATTGAGCCAGCGCTACCGCTAGAAACAAAGGTGAGAGATTTGTGAAAGCTCGTTTCCCACAATGACCCAAACGACGCCGGGGCTAGAAAATTAAACTTCAACCCAGTCTGATCCGGAGGCGTAGGCAGATTTCGCGTATTTCTATACTTTATATCAAAATCCTTACTCAACCCCGTAAAGACTGATACATCATATTGGATTCCACCCGAAAGTGGATATATGGGATCACCTGCAGAAGGAGGCGCAGGGGGGCCGCCGACATTAGCAGGACAACTGCTACCATCCCGTTCGTGGCGCACATCGATTGCTGTATAACAAGCGCCGTTGTAAAAAATTTTGGAAGAGTCGGAGCAGCCGCAATAGTACATATCAGCTGGATCAGTGCTTGCTGTGTTTCGAAACATTGTAAGGCTTCCGCGCGCCGCTCCTTCGCAAACCCAATATCTTCTTACGATAGGACTCCAAACGCCAAACTGACTATTTGGCACAGTCGGAGCGATGTCGTAACGACTCTCGTGGTATGTGTTCACCGCATACCCCGCGTAATCATAAGAACTTGTACTATTCAGCGGACTATCGTCATAGACCATTTGATATATATACCAGACACCACCCCAGCCTGGAGGGTATATGGTATTGCATGTGTCAAACATCGAATTCACGCTTTCAAGTGACTCGCTACCATTCCCCACAATTTCATGGCAGTACCCACCAGTCGATGACCAATTTATCGGTTTCGCAGGGAAGCAAGACCGCAAGCCACCCAATTGCCGGCAGGAAGATGCATCTGCAAACGCATAGGAAAAAGTTGGGGCAAAAGCAATCGCGGCCGCAAGAAGTATTCTGTGCATTTTCATATGGTGGGCATTATTGAGATATTTGGAAAGCAGATGGATAAAATATTTGTCACGACATAAACCAATTTATTCTGAGTCATGACCAATCCGAGAAAGTTTGGGACGCTGATCACTACAGCCCGGAGACGCTTTGCAGGCGTCCCAATGCGTCGTAGGTGCGCGTGATCGTCTTGACCAAGACCTTGGTGGCCGGGTCCGTTCCCTTGTAGTAGCTCTCGGTGAGCCGGTTGCCGGCGTTGTCGAGTTCGTAGTGCTCGCTGTTGCCGTCCGAGCTGCTG
>NZ_VIDT01000775.1 GCF_006519715.1 Ideonella azotifigens | reverse complement strand
CCCAGCGTGACCAGATCGGCCAGCTCTGGCAGCAGCGCAGCAGCGCCACCGCCGGCACGCTGGACGCACAAGGCCAGCGCACCGAACCGGGTGCCGCGCGCCAGAACTTCCAGATGCGCGGCCTGGACCAGGCCTCGCTCACCAGCCCCGCGCGCGAAACGCTGAGCCTGAACGTGCCCGGCCAACGCCAGGCCATCACCGTGGTGCTGGGCAATGCCAGCGGCCAGCCGGCCGACCCGGACAGCGCACTGCGCCAGCTCAACGAAGCGCTGGCGCCAGCCGACCTCAAGGCCACACTGAACAGCGAAGACGGTTCGGTGCAACTCTCGGTGCCCGAAGCCCAGTGGCCAGCAGTGCGCGACGGACTCAGCCTGCGCGGCGGCGGCCAGCGCTTTCCGGCCGGCCAACCCACCCGCCCACGGCTGGAAGCCCAACCCGAAGCAATGCAGCCGGCACGCTGGCAACTGGGCGACGCGACCAGCCAGCGCGAGACCTTGCATGCCGTGCTGGGCGCCGAGCGCCTGGTGCGCGAGCGCAGCCACGAAACTCGCAGCGAACTGGCCGAGCTGCAGGCCGCTGCGGACACTTCGAGCGCCGAGTCCCTGGCCGCAGCCCAGGACCGTGCGCAGGCCACGGCCGACAAATTGGCCGCAGCGCCCGCCTATGCCAGCTGGCGCGAACTGCTGCCCGCCGTGCACGCGCTGCAGCGCGACCGCGTCGACAAGCTGCTGTCCTGATCAGTACAGCCGCGGCTCACCCGGCGGGCGGGTCTTGAAGCGGCGGTGCACCCAGTAATACTGTGCCGGCTGCTCGCGGATGCGGGCTTCCAGCCAACGGTTGAAGGCTGCCGTGGCGACCACCGGATCCGGGTCGTCGAAACCCGGCGGCGGGTCCTGGAACGACACCTTGTAGCCGCGGCCGCGCGGCAGCATCGTGATGACCATCGGCTGCACGCGCATCTTCATCGACTGCACCATGCGAGCTGGCGAGGCCAGCGTGGCGGTCTGCACGCCGAAGAAGGGCACGAAGACGGCGTCCTTCTCGGCGAAGCGGCCGAAGTCCATGTCCGGCAGGTTGACGAAACCGGCCCCGTCCTGGATGGCCCGCACGATGGGCCGGATGCCGCTGCGGCGCTCGATCAACCGCGCATTGCCGAAGCGCGCACGCGACTTGTGCAGCCGCGCGTCCAGCACCGGGTTGCTCTGGCGCTGGTAGATGTTGATCGCGGGGCGCGACTGGAACAGCGTCAGCGCCGGGGCTGCGTAGTCCATGCCGACGAAGTGCGGCAGCAGCCACATGATGGGCGCGCCGGTGCGCTCGGCCAGCTGGATGTCACCCTCCACATGCACCAGCCGCCGCACGCGCGCCTCGCTGCCGAACCACAGCACGCAGCGCTCCAGCAGGCTGCGCACCAGGAACACGAAGTGCTCACGGCCGAGTTGTTCCCGCTCCGCCTCGCTCTTCTCCGGAAAGCACAGCCGCAGGTTGGTGCGGACGATGCGCCGGCGCGACTTCAGCAGCGGCCACAGCAGCCGCCCCAGCACCTCGCCGAAAAACGCCAGCACCGGCGTAGGGAACCAGTGCAGCAGCCACAGGCCGAAGATCAGCGCGCGGGCGCCGCCGTGCGAGAACTTCGCGCGCCAGCCGGTCTTGTGTCGTTTGCTCATGCCAGCCCCTCGGCCGAGGTGTACCTCAGCCGGTCCCCCAAGGGGACTGCGGGCCGGCTTGGGGCGGCCCGGCGCTCGGCCCGCCCGGCTTCGGTCAACCGCATCGTCTGGTTCATGCCTGCCCTTCCGGCTTGCGCGGATTCTTGTAGCGGTTGTAGCCCCAGATGTATTGCTCCGGGCACTGCGAGATGACCCATTCCATGGCCTGGTTCATCGCGGTGGTCACGGCAAGGTCGTCGGCTTCGGCGTCACCCGTCGGCACCGGCAGGGGCGCGGGCAGCGGACGGTAGCAGAGCCGGAAGCCACGCCCGCCGGGCAGGCGGTCGCACCAGGTGAGCAGCACCATGCAGCCGGTCTGCATCGCCAGCCGCGGGGCCAGCGTCATCGTGTACGCGGGTTGGCCAAAAAACGGCGCCCACGCGCCCTGTCCCCTGGGGGGCACCTGGTCAGGCAACAGGCCAACCGTCTCGCCTTTTTTCAGGGCCCGCAGCATCTGCCGCACACCGGCCAGCGAGGCCGGCGCGACGCGCATGCCGGGCGCGTTGCGCGAGTGCACCTGCAAGGCCGCCAGGCTGGCTTTCTTGGACGGCCGGTACAGCGCGGTGATGGGCTGCTGCACCCCCCAGCGTTCGGCATAGCCGCGCGCAGCAAACTCGAAACCGCCCAGGTGCGGCGTGAGCAGC
>NZ_VIDT01000774.1 GCF_006519715.1 Ideonella azotifigens | reverse complement strand
ACGGTCACCGGTGATCAGGCGGCCCTGGGCGTCCAGCACCTGGAAATACACCCGGTCGACTTCGTCGCTGCGCAGCAGCACCGCGGCCGATTCCGGCAGCCGCACCGGCAGGCCAGGATTGGCCGCCAGCTCCACCGCCATCTGGCGCGAGACCATGTGGGCCAGCTGGCCCAGGTCGCGGTCGTAAGGCCGGGCCGCGATGTTCTGCGCCACCAGCCAGGTCAGCGCCACGCTCATCGGCCACAGCAGCAGCAGCGGCGCCAGCATCCAGTCGAGGATCTCACCAAACAACGAGCGTTGTTCGCGTGGCGTGCTGCTGTCGGCCGAAGGCGCAGGGCGGGCGGAGGGCAACAGCCGCATGGGCCTCTAGGCGGCGATTTTTTCGAGGCAGTAGCCCAGGCCCCGCACCGTGGCGATGCGGATCTGGCCCTGCTCGATCTTCTTGCGCAAGCGGTGGATGTAGACCTCGATCGCGTTGTTGCTGACCTCTTCGCCCCATTCGCACAGCCGGGCCACCAGCTGGTCCTTGCTGACCAGCCGACCGGCGCGCTGCAGCAGCACTTCCAGCAGGCTGATCTCGCGCGCCGACAGATCGATCATCTGGTCATTGATGTAGGCCACGCGGCCGGTGGCGTCGAAGGTCAGCGGGCCGTGCTTGATGACGCTGGAGGCCGTGCCCAGGCCGCGCCGGGTCAGCGCGCGTACCCGCGCTTCGAGCTCCTGCAGCGAAAACGGCTTGGCCATAAAGTCATCGGCCCCCAGGTCCAGGCCCTTGACACGCTGCTCGACCGAATCGGCCGCAGTGAGGATCAGCACCGGCGTGGAGGTGCCGCGGGCGCGCAGCTTGCGCAGCACTTCCAGGCCATGCAGCTTGGGCAGGCCCAGGTCCAGGATCACCAGGTCGAATTCGTGGGCCGCCAGGGCAGCGTCGGCCTCGCTGCCGTTGCCGACCTGGTCCACCGCATAACCGGCGCCGCGCAGCGAGCGCAGCAAGCCATCGGCCAGGACCTGGTCGTCTTCGGCTATCAGGATGCGCATTGCCTTGTCTCCTCGCAGCCTGCTGGCCGACTCGTTTGATTCTAGGTGGCGAGGTTCACAGTGCCGCCCACGCGACATGATGCAATCTCGCAAATCGTGGCGCCAAGATACTGTACGAATATCCAGCTTCTGCCATAATCGCGGCCATCACCAGGAGAGACTTGCATGAATGCCCCCGCCCCCGCCAATACGCTGAACCCCGAAAAGTCCAAGGCCCTGCAAGCGGCCCTCTCGCAAATCGAGAAGCAGTTTGGCAAGGGTTCGATCATGCGCCTGGGCGATGGCGAAAAGATCGAGGACATCCAGGTCGTCTCCACCGGCTCGCTGGGCCTGGACGTGGCGCTGGGCGTCGGCGGCCTGCCGCGCGGCCGCGTGGTCGAGATCTACGGCCCTGAGTCCTCGGGCAAGACCACGCTGACGCTGCAGGTCGTGGCCGAAATGCAGAAGCTCGGCGGCGTGGCCGCCTTCATCGACGCCGAACACGCGCTGGACATCCAGTACGCGCAAAAGCTCGGCGTGAACCTGCAGGAACTGCTGATCAGCCAGCCCGACACCGGCGAGCAGGCGCTTGAGATCGTCGATTCGCTGTGCCGCTCCGGCGCGGTCGACCTGATCATCGTCGACTCGGTCGCCGCACTGACGCCCAAGGCCGAACTCGAAGGCGAAATGGGCGACTCCTTGCCCGGCCTGCAGGCCCGGCTGATGAGCCAGGCGCTGCGCAAGCTGACCGCGACGATCAAGAAGTCCAACTGCATGGTGATCTTCATCAACCAGATCCGCATGAAGATCGGCGTGATGTTCGGCAGCCCGGAAACCACCACCGGTGGCAATGCGCTGAAGTTCTACGCCTCGGTGCGACTGGACATCCGCCGCATCGGCTCGATCAAGAAGGGCGAAGAGGTCATCGGCAACGAGACCCGCGTCAAGGTCGTCAAGAACAAGGTCGCTCCGCCGTTCAAGGAAGCCGAGTTCGACATTCTTTACGGCGAAGGCACCAGCCGCGAAGGCGAGATCATCGACCTGGGCGTGCAGGCCAAGATCGTCGACAAGTCCGGTGCCTGGTATTCGTACAACGGCGAGAAGATCGGCCAGGGCAAGGACAACTCGCGCGAATTCCTGCGTGAAAACGCCGACCTGGCGCGCGAGATCGAAAACAAGGTGCGCGCTGCACTGGGCGTGCCGCTGCTGAACGCGGCGGCGGGCACTGCGGCAGCATGAACCGCGGCCAGCAGCCGGCTTGAGCCGCCGCTGGCACTTGGCGGTGGCGCCAGCCATCGCCCAGGCGTCATCTCCTGGCGCCTTCTGCCCGTCCCGCC
>NZ_VIDT01000773.1 GCF_006519715.1 Ideonella azotifigens | reverse complement strand
GAAGACAGTGCCATGGCCGACGAGGCCAATGCCGAAGCCGAAGCCCGCCTGCACGATCTGGGTGAACAGGTGCCTCTGCTGGACGAGCGGCGCCGCGAGCAGCAGGCGCTGGTCAACCGCGAAGCTGCCAAACACGCCGAGCTGAGCGCTCGCCTGGAAGCGCTGCGCGCGCTGCAGGAGAAGGTGCAGACCGAAGGCAAGCTCAAGCCCTGGCTGGCCAAGCACGGGCTGGATGGGCTGCCCGGCCTGTGGACCAAGGTGCACATCGAGCAAGGCTGGGAAGTGGCGCTGGAAGCGGCGCTGCGCGAGCGGCTCAGCGCATTGCAGGTCGGGCGGCTGGACACGGTGCGCGCTTTTGCGACCGACGCGCCGCCTGCCAAGCTGGCCTTTTATTCGCCGCCCGCGAGCGGCCATGCCGACAGTCACCAGACCCTGCCGCGCCTGGCCGAGTTGCTGAAGCTCAACGACGCCGGCCTGACTGCGCTGCTGAACGATTGGCTCGAAGGCGTGTACACGGCCGACACCGTGGAAGCCGCGCTGGCCCAGCGCTCCCAGCTGACGCATGGCGAGGTCATCATGACCCGCGAAGGCCATGCGGTCTCGCAGTTCGCGGTGGCTTTTTACGCACCCGACTCCGAGCAGGCCGGCATGCTGGCCCGGGCGCAGGAAATCGAGAACCTGGAACGCAGCAGCCGCGCGCAAGCCCTGCTGGCCGACGAATCGCGCACCGCGCTGATCCGCCAGGAAGCCCAGTACACCGAAGCCGCCTCGCGCCTGGCCGCGGCCCGCCGCGAAGCCGCCGAGGCGCAGACCCGCGCGCACCAGTTGCAAGTCCAGCTGATGCAGCTGAACCAGCAAGCCCAGGCAGCGAACTCGCGCCGCGGCCAGCTGGAAGAAGAACTGGCCGAGATCGACGGCCAGATGGAAGAGCTGGCAGAGCGCCGCATGACTGGCGAGGCCCGTTTCGAAGAACTGGACATGGACCTGGCCAACACCCAGGAACGCCACGCCGAGCTGGAAGACGCGGTGATTGCTGCCGAGCGCAAGCTCAGTGGTGCACGCGAACAGTTGCGAGCGCTGGAGCGCCAGGCGCAGGAGGCGCAGTTCCAGGCTCGCGCGCTGGCCGCACGCCGTGGCGAACTGCAGCGCGCCATCGAAACCGCGGCGCAGCAGATCCAGGCCAATGTGCAGGCCGAAGAGCAACTGCAAAGCGAGCTGGCCAGCTTCAACGACGCCGCGGCCCAGGCCGGGCTGCAGGAAGCGCTGGCCATCAAGCTGCAAAAGGAACAGGCGCTGGGCGCGGCGCGCAGTGCTTACGACGAACTGTCGATGCAACTGCGGCAGGCCGACGAGCAGCGCCTGACGCTGGAACGCGGCATGGAGCCGCTGCGTGAAGCCATCACCCGGCTGCAGCTGGAGTCGCAAGCCGCCCAGCTGGGCGGTGCGCAGTACATGGAGCAGCTGAGCGCAGCGGAGGTCGACCTGGCAGCGCTGGCCACCTCGATTGAAGAAGGCCAGGTCAAGCTCTGGGGCCTGCAGGGCGAGATCGACCGCATCAACCGCGAGATTGCCGCGCTGGGCGCTGTCAATTTGGCCGCGCTGGACGAACTGGCCGCGGCGCGCGAGCGCAAGACTTTCCTCGACTCGCAGAACGCCGACCTGACCGACGCCATCAACACGCTGGAAGATGCGATCCACAAGATCGATCTCGAAACCCGCGACCTGCTGATGACCACCTTCAACCAGGTCAACGAAGGCTTCGGCCGCATGTTCCCGACGCTGTTCGGCGGCGGCCAGGCCAAGCTGACGATGGTTGGCGACGAGGTGCTGGACGCCGGCGTGCAGGTGATGGCGCAGCCGCCGGGCAAGAAGAACTCCACCATCCACCTGCTGTCAGGTGGCGAGAAGGCGCTGACCGCCATCGCGCTGGTGTTCGCGATCTTCCTGCTGAACCCCGCTCCGTTCTGCCTGCTGGACGAGGTGGACGCGCCGCTGGACGACGCCAACACCGAGCGCTACGCGAACCTGGTCGCCGAGATGTCCAAGGGCACGCAGTTCCTGTTCATCTCGCACAACAAGATTGCAATGGAAATGGCCGAACAGCTGATCGGGGTCACGATGCAGGAACAAGGCGTCTCGCGCATCGTCGCGGTGGACATGGAGGCCGCCATCGGCATGGTGGAAGCCGCATGACGTTGACCACTGGTTTGGCGATTCTGGCGGGCATCGTGTTGCTTGCCGTTGTGGTGCAGGGCGCATGGGCCGCACGGCGCAGCGCACCGCGGCAAAGCCTGCCGGACGCGCCCGCGGCTTCCAATGGCGAGCGCCAGGAACCCACGATGAGCGGGTTGAGCAATGCC
>NZ_VIDT01000772.1 GCF_006519715.1 Ideonella azotifigens | reverse complement strand
TTGAGTTCGGCCGCGCTCGGTCCGCCAGCCGAGTTGGCGACCTGGGCATCCGGCACGTCCAGCATCGCCTGGTGCGCAGGCGCGTCGCGCAACTGCACGATCAGACCGCGCACCGGCAGCGCCGTATTGGCGGCTTGCGCCCCGGCAGACAAACCCATCAGCAGCAGCCCGGCCAGGGCCCAGCCCGCCGCACAGCGTCGACTTCCACTCATGCACAACCCCGACATCGTGTTTTTTGACAGATGTCGGGATATCGGCCGGCCGCGGCCAAAACAAAGGGGCGGCGCGACCTGCCCGGCCACGCCGCCCCTGAAGGCTTGTATTTCGTGAGTTCAGCCGCGGGTGCGGCGGCGCGGCAGGCCCAGGCCGATCAGCAGCAGCAGCGCTGCCCAGATCGGCGAGCCGGCAGCGCCGCCACCGCCGCCACCCGACGAGCTGGCCTTGGCAAAGGTCACTGTGCGGGTGGTGGTGCCTGTGAGGCCATTGCTGTCCGTCACCGTCAGCTGCACCGTGGCAGAACCCACCGCATTGCCCTGCAGGTCCACCTGGAGGCCGGTGCTGCCCTGCAGTGTGGCGATGGTCGAACCACCGACCAGCGACCAGGCATATGACACGATGGTCGCGTTGCCGGCGGCTGTCGAGCCGACTCCGTTCAGCGTCACCGCGTCACCCACCTCGGGGCTGCTGATGTCCGCGGCAATCGCCGCCGTGGGCGCCACGGCCGACACCGCCAGGGTCTGCGCCGCCGAAGCGGAAGCGCCCGAGCTGTCGGTCACGGTCAGCTGGACGGTGGTTTCACCTTCGTCCAATGCCGTCAGCGTCACGCTGGCATTGGTCGAGGTGGTGGCCTGGGCCCGGGCGCGACCGGTCGCCGAAGCGATGCTGGCCGACCCATCGGTAACTTGCCACAGATAGCTGGCAATCGAACGGCCAGCAGGCACCAACGTCCCGTTGGCCGTCAGTGTCACGGTCGAGCCCATCGCTGCCGAGACCTCGGATGGGAGCACCACTGGCACAGGGCGCGAACTCGCGTTCTGGGCGGCCAGCACGGCGGCGCCTGCGTCCAGCATGCCAGCGCCGCAAGTGCCGGTCGTGCAGGCGCACTCGGTCTGCTCGGTCGAGGTCGGCTGGGTGCAGGCTGCCACGCCGCTTTCAGTGGCCGTCGGGAAAGTCCGGGCCGAACTGCGGATCAGCGAGCGGATGGCTGCCGGCGTCAGGCTGGGGTTGATGGACACCATCAAGGCCGCAGTGCCGGCCACCAGCGGTGCCGAGAAGCTGGTGCCAAGCGCGTAGTTGTACGCGTCCGAATAGGTGTTGGTGCCCGGCCCCTGGGTACCCGAATTGGTCGTGCTCAGCATCGAATACAGGCAGGCGCCGGACGCGTTGACGCAGTTGCCAGCGGGCGCCGCGATGGAGACTTCCGGTCCCAGGTCCGAGAAGCCGGACTTGGTGCCGGCGTGTCGCAGGCCGGCGACGGCGATCACGCCCGCGCAGTTGGCTGGCGTGCCGACGGCGAGGCCGTCGTTGCCGGCAGCGACCACGATGGTCGCGCCCTTTGCAGTGACGTCAGCAATCGCGTCCTCATAGGCGGCCGTGCAACTGCCGGAGCTGCCGAGGCTCATGTTGATCACCTTGGCAGGGTGCGTGTTGTCCGCCACACCGCTGACCGAGATGCCTGCTGCCCAGCGCATCGCGTCGATGATGTCGGAGTCATAGCCGCCACACTTGCCCAGCACGCGCAGCGGCAACAGCAGCACGTTCGGCGCCATGCCGGCCATGCCGGTCGAATTGTTGGTCGCTGCGCCGATCAGGCCGGCCGTCTGCGTGCCGTGCCAGGAGCTGGTTTCGGCGCCGCAGCCCTTGAAGGTGCCGGAAGCGTCTTCCGCCGAGGTGATCCAGTCGCCAGGGTCGCTGGGGTCGCTGTCGCGGCCGTCGCCGTCATTGCCCGTGGCCGCGTCGCTGACGAAGTCGTAGCCGCTCAGCAGCTTGCCGGCAAAGTCCGGGTGGTCCGGGCGCACCCCGGTGTCCAGCACGGCCACGACCACGCTGCTGCTGCCCTGCGTGAGCGCCCAGGCGTTTTCGGCGTTGACCGCGGATTTGACGCTGCTGTCCGGCGCGTGCAGGTACCACTGCCCGGCGGCCAGAGAATTGACGTTGGCCGGCAGGCCGCTGGGGTACAGCGGGTCGTTCGGTGCAGCCAGCGCGCTGCGGCGACCGTCCACCACGGCCCATTCGACCTCCGAATCCGCCGCCAGCCTGGCCGCCAGCGCAGCGCTGCCCAGCGCGCTCGAGGTCATGATCTGCATGCGCTCGCTCATGACCCTGCCGTCAGCGAGCGAGGCAATGCCAAGGCGAGTGGCCAGCGT
>NZ_VIDT01000771.1 GCF_006519715.1 Ideonella azotifigens | reverse complement strand
ACCCGCTGCGGCCAGCAGCTGGAGGCGGACCTGTACATCGACTGCAGCGGCCTGCGCGCCGAGCTGATCGGCCGCAGCCTGGGCGTGCCGCTGAAGTCGGTGAGCGACCAGCTGTTCGTCGACAGCGCGCTGGCGCTGCAACTGCCCTACCCCGCAGCCGACGTTCCGATTGCCTCCTGCACCATCTCCGCGGCGCAGGAAGCCGGCTGGATCTGGGACATCGGCCTGCAGGAGCGCCGCGGCATCGGCCATGTCTTCTCCAGCCGCCACACCGACGCCACGCAGGCCGAGCGGGTGCTGCGCGCCTATGCCGGCCCCACGGCGGACGGACTGCCGGTGCGCTCGCTGCAGTTGCCGCTGGGCTACCGTGAACTGCAGTGGCAGCACAACTGCGTGGCCGTGGGCCTGTCCAGCGGCTTCCTGGAGCCGCTGGAGGCCTCGGGCATCGGCCTGATCGAGACGGCCGCCTACCTGATCGCCCACCTGTTCCCGTACGACGGACAGATGGCCCCGGTGGCGCGGCATTTCAACCAGTTCATGCGCCAGCGCTACGAGCGCATCGTCGACTTCATCAAGCTGCACTACGGCCTCAGCCAGCGCGAGGACAGCGCCTTCTGGCGCGACAACCGCGACCCCGCCAGCTTCAGCCCGCACCTGCGCGAACAACTGACCATGTGGCGCTGCCGCCCGCCGCACCGGCTGGACTTCATCACCGACGTGGAGATGTACCCGCCGTCCAGCTGGCAGTACGTGCTCTACGGCATGGGCTTCGAGACCGAGCGCCACGCGGCCTGGCAAGCGGGCCAGCCGCTCGCGGCGGCCTCGGCCGAGATGCGCCAGTTGCGCTCGCTGGCACCACATGCAGTGGCCGACCTGCCAGACCACCGGGCCCTGGTGACGGCGCTGTGCGGGCGTGCCGCCGAGCGCGAGCCAGTCAACGTGCGCGCTTGACCGCTGCCTTAGTGCCGGCCTTCGAAGCGGCCCTCGCCGCTGGCCGTGGCGCGGCTTGCGGCGCAAGCCCAAGCTCTGCCTTGCCGCCAGGGGCGCTGGTCGAGTCGCGCACCACCAGTTCATAAGGCAGGACCCGGTGCGGCGGACCGGTCTCGCCATCGTCATGGCGCGACACGGTGAGCATCTGCACCGCCTCGTGCGCCATCTCGTTCATCGGCTGCCGCACGGTGGTCAGCGGCGGCCAGACCAGGCTGGCTGCGGCGGAGTCGTCGAACCCGGCGATGGACAGGTCGTCCGGCACGATCTGCCCCAGGCGCTGGGCGGCCGCCAGCACGCCCAGCGCCATGTCGTCATTGCCGGCAAAGACGGCGGTCGGCCGCTGCCTGCGACTGAGCAGGTGGTGCGCTGCGTCAACGCCCGAGTCGAAGCAGAAGTCGCCGCGGTAGACCATCTCGGGGTCCACGGCCAGGCGGTGGGCCTTCATCGCCCGCAGGTAGCCCTGGTAACGCAGGCCGGACGCGGCCTGGTTCTTCGGCCCCTGGATGAAGGCAATGCGGCGATGGCCCAGGCTGATCAATAGGTTGGTGATCTCCTCGGCCGCACGGGTGTCGTCCATGCGCACGCTGGGCATGTCCGGCAGGTCGCGGGCGGGGGAGATCAGCACGCAGGGCGTGGCGCTGTCGCGCAGCGCTGCCAGCACCTGCGGGTTGTCGCACAGCGGCGGCGTCAGGATCATGCCGTCGGGCCGCAAGGCCCAGACCATGCGATCCACCTGCTCTGCCAGGTCCGGCGCGTCGTCATGCAGGGACTCCACCACCAGGTGATAGCCGGCCTCGCGGCAACGCAGCGTGGCGCCCTGCTGCACCCCGCCGACGAAGGCCGCGCTCGGATCGTAGTAAAGCAGCCCGATCAGGAAGGAGCGGGCACCGGCCAGGCTGCGGGCCGACTGCTTGGGCCGGTAGTTGAGCTCGGCCACGGCCCGCTGCACCGCCTCGCGGGTGTCTTCCCGCACCCCAGGCTCCTGGTTGACCACGCGCGAAACCGTCTTGATCGAAACCTGGGCCAGGCGGGCCACGTCATGGATGGTGGCGGTCGCGGTGCTGCGCTTGTTCACGGAAGGCATGCCTTGGAATGGAAGGGACGCATTCACTGTGCCACAGCGCGAGCCCGGGGGTGGCCGGGGGTGGCCGGCTGTTGCGCGGCGCGGAACAGCTCAGCGCGGCGGTAGGCGGCCTGGATCTTCCTCGACGTCCAGCGGACTGGCGGGCACCGCGCGGCCCATCTGCAATCGCCGGTCACGCCGCCGGTCCCATTGCTCGCGGCGGCGCTGGTAACTGCCCATCAGCGGCGTGGCCGAGACGCCGTGCACGCCGATGGACAGCGCAATGCAGGCCAGCGTGGCCGACACCAGCCGCTCGGCGGC
>NZ_VIDT01000770.1 GCF_006519715.1 Ideonella azotifigens | reverse complement strand
GGAGGCCGCGGTGCTGGCCAGCTTCGACCGCCATTTCCCGGCCGACGCGCTGGTGGCGGTGCGCGCCTCGACCATCGGCCACCGGCTCGACGAGAGCGAGGACTCGGCCGACAACCCCTTCGCCGGCATGAGCGAGACTTTTCTCTACGTGCGACGCGAAGAGGTGCTGGCGAAGCTGCGGCTGTGCTGGGCCAGCGGCTTCAGCGCCGAGTCGCTGGTCTACCGCCAGGCCCAGGGCATGGACCTGCTGGGCTTCAGCGTCGGCGTGGCGGTGCAGCAGATGGTGCTGGGCCAGCGCTCCTTCGTGCTGTTCACCGTCAACCCGCGCACCGCCGCGCGCGAGACGGTGATTGCCGCCGGCCACGGCATCGGCGAGGGCGTGGTGCAGGACAAGGTTGCGACCGATCACTTCTTCGTGCACGGCAGCAGCGGCGAGATCCGCGCCGAGGTGGTCGAGAAGACCGAGATGCTGGGGCTGGACCCGGCGCTGGGCAGCGGGCTGGCGATGCTGGCCGTGCCGCTGGCGCTGCAGCAGGCGCCGGTGCTGTCGGACGACGAGGTCCGCGCGCTGGTGCAACTGGGCCGGCGCATCGAGGCGGTGTTCGGCGCGCCGCAGGACATCGAGGGCACGATAGACGCGCAAGGCCAGGTGCATGTGCTGCAGTCGCGCCCGATCGCGCTGGACTACCGCCGCATGCGCGTCTGGACCAATGCCAACGTGACCGAGAGCTTCCCCGGCGTGACCACCGCGCTGACCTACTCGTTCTCGCGCTACTTCTACCGCGTGATCTTTCACGACTGCTACCGCCGGCTGGGCATGAGCGAGCGCGGGCTGCACGATGAACACGAGGCGCTGGACCGCATGATCGGCTTCGTGGGTGGCCGCGTGTACTACTGCCTGACCCACTTCTACCACCTGCATTCGCGCAGCCCGCTGTTCCCGGTCTTCCGCGGGCACTGGGAAAAGATGATGGGTTTCCGCGCCTCCTACGAGGCGGCGCCCGCCGGCATTTTCGGCCGCGCGCTGCGCGCCACCGGCAAGGCCCTGGCCACCGCGTCTGCCGGCGCGGTGGTGCTGTACCGCTACTTTACGCACGAACGCGCGATGCGCCATTTCCACGGGTGGTGGGAAGGCCTGATCGCGCCGCTGCGCGGCCGGGACTTCGACGAACAGGACCTGCTGGTGCTGGAGCACGAGTTCCATCGCGTGTGGCGCGAGGTCGGCAATGAATGGGGCGTCACGCTGCTGAACGACACCTACCTGCCGGTGCTGTATGGGCTGACCGAAAACCTGTTCCGGAAATGGGGCCTGGCCGAAGACGAGGCGCTGATGAGCGACCTGCTGTGCGGCGACGAGGACCTGATGAGCGTGGAAATCGTGCGCAGCGCCGTGCGGCTGGCCGAGCGGGTGCGCGCGGTGCCTGCGCTGCGCCAGGCCTTTGCCCACATGCAGCCGCAGGCGCTGTGGGACGCGGTGGCAGCCGACGCGCTGGACACCGAGTTCTGCGCCGCTGCCAGGCGCCATTGCCACCGCTACGGCGACCGCGGCCTGCAGGAGCTGAAGATCGAGCAGCCCAACATGCGCCACACGCCGCAGTTGCTGATGCAGATGGTGCAGGGCTATGTGGGCGGCGAGGTCACGGTGCAGGGCTTGCGCGAGCGCGAGCAGGCGCTGCGCCAGGCGGCCGAGCTGCGGCTCAAGGAATTGCTGGCCGATGCGCCGCTCAAGCGCCTGGTGCTGGCCTACCTGCTGCCCAAGGTGCGCGGGCTGATCCGCCACCGCGAGAACAGCCGCTATTGCCGCAGCGAGCTGTTCGGTTTCAGCAAGAACGTGTTCCGGGCCATGGGTCGGCGGCTGGTGGCGCAAGGCGTGCTGCGCAGCGCCGACGATGTCTACCACCTGTCGCAGGACGACTTGTTCGGCTGGCTGGACGGCAGCGGCGTGACCCAGGACCTGCAGGCGCTGGCCGACCTGCGGCGGCGAGAATTCAGCCAGAACGAGTTGGCCGAAACCGCGATGGACCTGACCACGCTGGGCCCGCTGCGCGACAACGTGCTGCTGGCGCCCAGCCAGGAAACGCCCACCGAAGGCGAGCTGCGCGGGCTGGGCTCCAGCACCGGCAAGGTCCGCGGCCGGGCGCGGGTGGTGATCGACCCGAACAGCGTGGGCGCGCTGGGCGAGGGCGCCATCCTGGTCGCACGCGAGACCGACCCCGGCTGGCTGTTCCTGATGCTGTCGGCCAAGGGCATGGTGGTGGAGCGTGGCAGCATGCTCTCGCACACGGCGATCACCGGCCGCAAGTTCGGCATCCCGACCATCGTCGCGCTGGCGGGCGCGACCACGCGCATTCCCGATGGCGCGCTGATCGAGATGG
>NZ_VIDT01000077.1 GCF_006519715.1 Ideonella azotifigens | reverse complement strand
GCCGCCGCGTTGCGCGAACACGGTGGCGCCAAGGTGCGTATGGCCCAGGTCATGGTGCACCTGCCCGGCCTGGTGCAAGCCCGTGCCCTGGTGCGTGGGGTGAAGCGGCAGTGGGCCCAGGTGCGCCCGGGCCTGAACACCGCACGGGGCTGATGCCCAGCCCGGCTCCCGCTCTCCTAGCACTCAGCGCATGACAGAGAAGACTACTCCCCCGCATCCCAGCGAGCCGGCGCTGCCCCCAGCCGGGCCGGACGCGCCTGCCGGACGCCACCTCAGCCGCAAGGTGACCAGCGCGGTTGCCTCCACCAGTGTCTTCCACGGCGCCGGCATGGGCTTTGACCTGCTGCTCACCGCGCTGCTCTCACGCCTGCTCACCCCTGCGGACTACGGCATCGTGGCGGCGGCGATGCTGTTCCTTGCGCTGTGCAATCTGCTGCGCGAGGTGGGCATTGGCGCCACCGTGGTGCAGTTGCAGCAGCTCTCCAAGCGCGACCAGCGTACCGGTATGACGCTGGTGCTGATGAGCGCGGTTCTGTTGTTCGGCGTGGCACAGGCCTGCGCGCGTGCATTCGCAGACTTCATGCACCTGCCTGCGGCCGAGGGCGCGCTGCGCTTTCTCTCGCTCATCATCGTCATCCAGGCTTTTTCCACAGTCGCCGAGGGCCTGCTGCTGCGCCGATTGCAGGTCTCGCGGGTGATGAAGGCCGAGTTGGGCGCGAAGATGCTGGCCTACACGGGCGTCGGCATCGGCCTGGCCCTGGCGGGCGCGGGCTACTGGGCGCTGGTGGGCGCGATGCTGGCCGAGGCACTGCTGCGTGCGGTGGCGCTGATCTGGCTGGCCAAGCCGGAACTTACCCCGCTGCTGGATCGCGAATGCGCGCGCCGACTGCTGGGCACCGGCGGCGGCTTCACCGCCTCGCGGGTGCTGAATTTCATCGCGTTGCGGGCCGACGTGACGATCGTCGGCCGCCATCTGGACGCCGCCAGCCTGGGCCTGTATTCCCGTGCTTACAAGCTGATGAGCATGCCCACCGACCTGTACGCCAAAGTGGCCGATCGCGTGGTCTTCCCCGCCATGGCCCGCGTGCAGGACGAACCGGAGCGGCTGCGCACAGCCTACCTGCGCGGCGTGCAGCTCACGGCGCTGATGGGCCTGCCGCTCACCGCCGCAGTGTTCCTGCTGGCGCCGGACTTGGTGGCGGTGCTGCTGGGCCCGCAGTGGACGGCGGTGGTGCCGGTGTTCTCGGTGCTGGCCATCGGCACCTACTTCCGCCTGGGTGCGCGGGTCAGCGGCTCGCTGCTGAGGGCCAAGGGCGCGGTGCGTGAGCTGGTCATTTCCCAGGCCTTCTATGCGGTGCTGACCATAGGTGGCTCG
This sequence comes from Ideonella azotifigens, assembly GCF_006519715.1. Classification (GTDB taxonomy): domain Bacteria; phylum Pseudomonadota; class Gammaproteobacteria; order Burkholderiales; family Burkholderiaceae_C; genus Ideonella; species Ideonella azotifigens. The sequence goes on along the minus strand of NZ_VIDT01000077.1, from coordinate 12,193 downwards.
CTGTACGCGGTGCGCCACGGGCTGGTGGCCGTGGGCATGGCGGTTGGCCTGGCCATCGTGCTGTGGTTCGTGCTGATCACAGTGCAGGCCTGCCGTGCGGTGGGTGTGTCGGTGGGCGCTTTTCTGGCGGCGCATGGCCATGGCCTGCTGCTGGGTGCGGTGTTGGGCGTTGCCCTATGGAGCCTGCGATATGGCCTGCATCGCCTGGAGGTGCCGGCCCCAGCCGTTCTGCTGGCCGCTGGCGCGGCATTGGCTCTGCTGGCCGGCCTGCTGGTGGCTTGGCCGCGCGCCGCCCTGCTGGGGCGGGACGGCGCCACCCTGGCGGGGCAAGTGCAGGGTGCATGCCGCAGACGCCTGTACCGCGCGTTCCACCGCTCCCCACGCGAGGCGACGTGAGCGCATTGGCGTACGACCAACTGCGCGCGGATCTGGCCGAGGACGGCTGGCACGTGCCCGGTGGTCGCTGGGGCTTCTGGCTGCGGTTGGGCAGGGCCTTGCTGACCGGCCGGGGCAGCAAGGGCCTGATGTGCTTGCTGCGCACCCGCGGCTACGTGCGGGGGCGCGGCTGGATGCGTGCCGGCAACTGGCTGGGGCTGCTGATGGAGCGGCGGTATGGCTGCTACATCAGCCCAAGCGCGCGCATCGCGCCCGGGGTCAAGTTTCCGCATCCGGTGGGCATCGTCATCGGTGAAGGCGTGGTGGTCGGCGCACGGGCGGTGATTTACCAGCACGTCACGCTTGGCGGCGGGCGGCGCGGGGACGGCGGGAGTGACCGATATCCCGTGCTGGGCGACGACGTGACCGTGTTCGCGGGCGCTGCCGTCGTGGGAAAGGTGAACGTCGGCGCCCGCACCACCATCGGCGCAAACGCCGTTGTGCTCAGAGACCTGCCCGAGGCCTGCACGGCCGCCGGCGTTCCGGCCCGGGTGTTGCGGCGCTCCTGTACAAGCTGAGTCGATGCTGGCGCGCGGGCGACCGGATCCGCCGCGGTCGCCGGCTCACTTCTTCTGGTAGACCTGGATGTAGTCCACTCCCAGCTCGCTGGTACCACTGGCCTTGGCAACTTCGGAAGAACTCATCGCCAGGTCAACCAGCAGGAACAATGGCTTCTTGGCTTCGACCGGCGTGGGGAAACGGGCCAGTTCCAGGCGGTCGAAGTAGTAGATGATCCAGTCGGGCGTCACCAGCACGCCGTAGGTGTGGTACGCGTTGTCGAACAGATTCACATCGGTACCCCATTGGGAGGCAGTGAGCCCGACGTAGTTGGACAGATAGCGGTGGGTGGTCAGGCGGCCAGCCAACAGCCTCGCCGCCGGCCAGTTGTGAAAGCTCTGGTGGTGACCTTTGGCATCGGAGGCATAGCCCTCGTAGGCATCAATCTCCACCCGGGTCTCGGTCAGCCGGAAGAACTCGTTGGTGGTTTTCAGCCAGAACGCAGGCCAGCTGCCGTAACCGTTGCCGGACTTGGCCCGCGCACGCATCTCGAAGTAGCCATACTGCCAGCTGCGCCCCTGCCCGTTGAGGTTCACCGATGTGAAGACGCCGCTTTGCCAGCCACTTGCACCCTGCTGCATGCGTACGATCATTTCGCCGCTCTGTTGCACGAAAGGTGGGGGTGAGGTGGTGAGCTTGGCTGTTTTTGCCGCGCCGGTCGCGTCTGGATGAACGGGGCTGTACCAGGGGCCTGCGCCGGTCACTTCATCGGTGACGCTGAAGGTGTCGAAAGTGTCCTGGAACACCAATTGATAGTTCACGAGATTCAACGGCTTGCGAAATGACTGCTCCAGTTGCAGAGTGATGTCCGTGGAATCCCAATAGGCCTTCAGCGTCGTCCATTGGTCTGGCGTCGTTTCGGCATAGACCGCCTGGCTATCAGTGACGCTGATCAAGGGGGCGCTGTTGCGGTATGGATGGGTGCTGGGCAACTGCGCCTGCGCACCTTTGCGCCACATGGCCCAGCCGGCCAGTCGCTGCGCATCGGCGAGTGAGAGCTCGTCCTGAAGCACGATCAGGCAGTCCAGTGTCCACTTGGGGCCGTTGTCTCTGTAATCACCGATCAGCCCGGTGGCCGAAGTGCTGCGCGGCAAACAGATGGCGCCCGCGCCGGTTGCGAACTCGGGCGAGCCGTCGATTGAGCTGTATGCCGTGCCACCGACACGGCGCGTGATCGCGCAATGCCATTGGGCCGTGTCATTGCTGATGGTCAAGGGCTGAGAGTAGTAGCCGCGCGGGTCGCGCCATTGCGCGGACAGCGTGCGGGTGGCGCCATCGTTCTTGTAGAGCATGGCCGGTTGCCTGGACGTGGTCGAACCGTCGTAGCCGTTGAAGGCTGCAAAACTGCCATCGGCGCTGGTGCTGCCCGTGAAGTCCACTTTGAAGATCATCAGCACGGCGCGGTGGGCCAGGAAGGCTTGAGCCTGCGCGGGGATCAGCAGTCTTCTGGCGCCGCTCTGGAACAGCACGCCGTCTGATGTGTGTACCGGCTGCCGCGTCGTGTCGCCTTGGCTCGCCAGCATGCCGACGACCCGGTCCTTCCACTGGGAAACCGGTCCGTCCACCAAATCCTCAGCCCGCCAGTCCAGCCATACGCGCTCTCCCAGGGCGGCGGGGGTCCATGCCGCCTGGGCGACATTCGCAACATTCGCGACGTTCCGAGCATTGGCATGTGCCGTACATAGCTCACCAATTCCCCCTAGGCCGAGGCCGCCCAGGGTGGTCAGTACATCACGCCGCCGGTGTTGCCTGCTCGTCATTTCATTCTCCAGAGAAATTCGCCGATGAATTACAACTTTTGAAGGACAACGATCCTCAAAGGATATGGCCAAAAATGGTGCGTACACGCACCAGCATCGTGAAATTCGCGAGTCCGGCCTGTAGGAACTTTAGCTGCCTCAGGCACTCGATCATCTCGATTGAGGAGTCCGTTTTAATGACCTATTCGGCCTTTCAAAAACATGGCCATTGATGATGAGGTTTCGAAACCTGTCGAATGCGTGGCAATGGGTGGGCGGATAAGCGCACTTTGCTGTTGGAAATGCAGCAACTTGCTGTTTGCTAGGCAGTTCCTCGCTCGCATGGGGTTCGGCGTGACCATGGTGAGCCGCGAGCCGGCTCGGGCAGGTGGGTACGCGCCCGTGACCATGGGCATATGGGCATGAGGTCGCGGCTGCGTGCGTTCGCACAAGAAGCGAATGCGCACTGCGCTCGCTGGCCCGAATGTTGCACCATGTAACGCGTTTTGGACTTGCGCTCTGACGCTGGCCACGCCGCAATAAAGACACAGTGAGATTGGGAGCGGTGACTGTCCGTATTTTGAGGCAGACTTTCGATTGGACTGTGGTGTGAATAATAGATATCGTGGCGATATTGACGGCTTGCGAGCCGTCGCAGTATTGGTTGTTCTTCTTTACCATTTGGAGGTGCCAGGTTTCCCGGGCGGGTTCATTGGGGTTGATGTCTTCTTTGTCATTTCCGGCTTCCTGATCACCTCGCTGCTGCTGGCCGAATTGAAGACCGGCGGCATTGCGCTCGGCGCTTTTTATGTGCGCAGAATGCGTCGAATTCTGCCCGCTCTGCTGGTGGTCGTTTTGGCTGTCGTGGCTGCGGGCACGTGCTTGCTTTTCCCTAAAGACTTGCGCGATTTGGGGCGCAGCCTCGCGGGGTTGGCGCTGATGTCTTCGAATCTGTTCTTTTGGCTGGATGCGGGCTATTTCGCGGCCAATGCGCACCACCGGCCTTTGCTGCACACTTGGTCGCTGTCCGTGGAAGAACAGTTTTATTTGCTGTATCCAGCATTGCTTTGGCTGGTTTGCGCGAAGGCCCGCTGGCGACCCTTCTGGATGATTGCGGGGCTCGCGTTGGCGTCATTCGCCGCATGCGTGGTCGCGGCGTACCGCTGGCCTGACGCAGGTTATTTCCTGTTGCCATTCAGAGCTTGGGAACTGTTGGCCGGCGCGCTGGCGGCCACTTCGCGGCGCACTTTGCCGGCCAGGTGGGCGGGGCCCGGTTCGGCCTTGGGTCTCGCGCTGATCCTGTTTTCCGCCTGCCGGTTTTCAGCCGAGACACGCTTTCCCGGATACGCCGCCTTGATGCCGGTGGCCGGTGCGGTGCTCGTGCTGCAGTCCGGGCTGACGGAGGGGATCTGGGTCAGCCGTGTGCTCGCCTCCCGCGTGCCCGTGACGCTGGGCCGCTGGTCCTATTCGCTGTACCTGTGGCACTGGCCTTTGATCGTGTTCTACGAGTTGCATTTTCTGCAGCCGCCGGATGGGCTTGCCAGGGGGTTTCTCGGTGCAGGTGCGCTGGGCCTGGCCGTCTTGTCGTATCGCTTCGTCGAGCAGCCTGCCCGCCATGCGCGGTTGAGCGGCCTCCGGGTTTCGGCGGCCGCCATGACGGGATTGATGCTGGTGTTCGGTGCAGGCTACGGATTGCACTGGAGCAAGGGCTTGCCCGAAAGGTTCGAGGCGCGCGGCGAAACGTTCCCGGGGGAGGCGCTCTATCACCCCGAGACTTGTTTTTTCGTCAGTGGCTTTGTGGCGGGCAACTGGTCTGAGCGGGCATGCACGTTCGGCCAGGCTTCGCCGGCGGCCAAGCGCGTGCTGATCTGGGGAGACAGCTACGCAGCCCACTATGTGCCGGGGTTGGAGGCATTGCGGTTGACGACCTTCCGGTTGACGCAGGTGACCTACGCGGGCTGCGGGCCCTTGATGCCTGCGCCTGTTGGAGACAGGAAGGACTGCGCGGCTTTCAACCAGTTTGCGCTGGCTCGGATTGCCGAGCTGAAGCCTGATCTGGTGCTGATCGGTGCGCGTTGGAACCGCTACCGCGACATGGCCTCGCTCGAGGGCTCCTTGCGGCGTTCGTTGACGGAGCTTGCGCGGCTGGGAATACCGGTGCTGGTGCTGGGCGAGAGCCCGACGTACAGCGCAGAGGTGCCGGTGATCCGGGACATCTTGCGCGTGCGAGGGTTGCCGGACGATTTCTTCCGCCCCGCATCTGACTTCAAGGCTGAGCCGGTCCTTCGTCACACGGCTGCCGCGCGCCTGGCGAGTTGGTTTTCGGTGCGCGACCGGTTGTGCGTGGGCGAGCAGTGCCGGATTGCCGTCAACGGGCAGAGCCTGTATTGGGATGATGGGCATCTGACTGCCGCAGGCAGTGAGCTTGTGGCACGCAGCCTGAGCGAGCGCATCGCCTGTGCCCTGGGCCCGGCTGCCAGTGCTTGCGCGCCTGGCCCTCTCGCTGCGATTCAGCCCGGTTTGCTCGATTGATAGACCCGGATGTAGTCGAGTGTCAGCTCGTAGCTGCCGCTGGCTTTGTCTGCCTGCTGCGGCAGCAGCGCAAGGTCAACAAGTATGAAGAGTGGCTGCTTGGCTTCAATGGGCGTTGGAAAGCGCGCCAGTTCCAGGCCGTCGAAGTAGAAGCGGGTCCACTGCTCATCGAGCATCATGCCGTACAGGTGGTAGGCGTCGTCGAACAGGTCGACGGTGTGTTCGCCCCACCGCGAAGCCTTCAGGCCGGTGTAGTTGCCGACGCTGCGGCGTTTGCTGATGCGTCCTTCCACCAAGCGGGCCGCGGGCCATTGGTGCATGGCTTGGTGGTGCCCTTTGGGGTCTGAGCAATAGCCTTCGTAGAGGTCCAGTTCCAGTCTGGACTCGGTGAGCCTGAAGAACTCGTTGACAGACTTGAGCCAGAACGCTGGCCAGGCGCCGAAGCCATTGCCCCGGCTGACCTTGGCCCTGAACTCGAAATAGCCGAACTTCCAGGCATTGCCATGGCCGTTCAGGTTGACCGAGGTGAAGACGCCCGAACGCCACCCTTTGGGGCCGGACTGCATGCGGATTGTCAGCTCGCTGCCGGACTGCACAAAGGTCGCTGGTTGCTCGGCAACCCGGGCGGTTCTGGCCTTCCCGGTGGCGGCGGGATGCACCGGCGACCACCAGGGCCCGGCCCCGCTGACTTCGTCCGTGATGCTCAGCCGGGTGAAGTGGTCCTCGAACACCAGCCGGTGGCCAGACAGATCCAGTTCGGATCGGTAAGCTTGTTCCAGCGTCTGAGCCGGATTCTTGTGCTCCCAGTAGGCCTTCATGGTCAGCCAGTCGCTGTTGCTGGTCTCTCGAAAGGCGGGCTCCGGCGTGAACTGCGAGAGCTTGGGCGCCGCGTCGGCGTAGCGGTGGTCTGCGGGCAGGGATGTCTGAACACCCTTGCGCCACATGCCCCAGGCGATCAGGCGCTGGGCGTCTGCTTCCGAAAGTTCGTCCTGCAGCACCAGGAGGCAGTCCAGCATCCAGCTCGGGCCCTGGTTGCCGTGGTCGCCGATCAGGCCGGGTGTGCCGGTCACCCCGCGCGGCAGGCACAACATCCCTCCGGCCGAGGTCTGCTCCGGGCCGCCATCGAGCGAGCTGTAAGCCGTGCCGTTGACGCGTCGGGTCAGCACCACGTGCCAACGGGAGGCATCACTGGTCAACGCGTGGTTGCCCGCCCAGTGCCCGCGCGGATCCCGCCACTGTGGCAGCACGGAACGGGTGCTGCCGCTGGCTGCGTAAAACACGCCTGGCTGCCGGGAGGTGGGGGCCTCGTCGTAACCGTTGAACGACACAAAACTGCCGCTTGCGGAGGCAGCGTCCGCGAAATCCGCGCGGAAGATCATCAGCATCGCGCGGTGGGCGATGTACGCCCTGGAGAGTGCGGCAAGCGTCAGCCGCCTTCCGCCGCTTTTGAACAGCACGCCATCCGGGGTGCGCAGCGGTTGCTGGGCAGCGTCGCTTTGGGTGGCTGCCAGCCCGGCCACACGGTCTTTCCATTCGGCCACCGGACCTTCGGCCAGATCTTCCGCCCGCCAGTCCAGCCACACGCGCTCACCCAGCGCTTCCGGCGCCCACAGCGGATCGGCTGCTTTGGCTTGGGCCTGAGCATTTGCCTGTGGACTCTGCACGCCGATCAGCGCGCCCAAGCCTGCTCCGCCCAAGCTGGCAAGCACGTCGCGTCTTCGGTGTCGTGGTTCGCTGATATCCGCCCCGTGGATCTGGAAGTGTGAGCAAACGTGCAGTTGATTGCCTCGGCCTCGGTGTCTGGACAAGCCCAGGCGGTGCCATGGCCCTGCATCTCCTGCCTCTGAGACGAGCAAACGACATGCCATGCGAGGGCGTCCTCATGCTTGCGGATGCAGTTGCGATCAAGGCTTCACCACACGCGGGCTGTGGTCTGGGCGGGTCTGACTCTTGCATGGTTTTCCCGCAGTTCCAGCGGCATGGGTTGTTCAGAGGCCGGCATGTTCGATGTGGTGTGTGAAACCCAACAGCTTTGCCGCTCATGTGTCGCCATTGGTGCACCGGCGCGCGGTCAGGCGCGCTGGCGCAACTCAGACTGTGCCGCCCCGCCGCATTCGCATGCTTGTTGTCTTTTGCATTGCCGCGGTGGGTCTGGTCTCAGGTGAGAAGCCAGTTGGGACGGGGATCAAACCTCGGGCGACGGAAGCATAGAAGGCCTCAGAACGTCTTCAGTTCAGAAGTGCAGTACGAGTCTTTTCCTTTCCAATATTCAACCGAGGATTTCACATGAAACTGAAACCGCTGCTCGCGTCGCTGGCTTTGGCGGGCGCGAGCCTGGCCAGCCAAGCGACAACCTATTCATTGGGCGTCCTGCCAATAGCGCCGGCCAAGCCGGCGATCGCGGGCGCCGTCGTTTCTCCCGGCTCCTTCAGCGACTGGTGGTCGTTCAGCCTGCCCACAAGCACCAGCTTCGCCTCGTTCGCCACCACGTCCATCACCCTGGGTGGAACGCTTTTTGACATCGCCGGCCTGTCGCTGGGCGTCTACACCGCCATCGGCAGTGGCTATGTCACAGGAGGTTCCACCCACCTCAGCAACGTGGGCCTGACGGCTGGCCAGAACTACTACCTGAATGTCACGGGCACTGGCACCGGCTTGTTTGGTGGCAGCTATGCGCTGATCGCTGCAGCAGCGCCGGTACCGGAACCCACGCCCTTGGTGTTGCTGGGCCTGGGCCTGGGGGTGCTCGGATGGGCGGGGCGTCGCAAGTCCGAAGCTGCCAACGGCCAGGCGCAGGACCTGCCGAGCGGCGGCATGACCGCGGATCTCGCCATGGCCTGAAAGCCATCATAAGAGTGCGTTGGGAGAGGGTCGCGCGCCTGTGGGGCGGCCCTCGGTGTTCAGGTGGATCCTGGGCTCATTGGATGGCGGACAACAGCGACAGCGGCCCGCAAGGCGCCGAATGTCGCGGGAGGACATCTCGATGACACGAGTCAGTTTTTCTGTTTTCTTGGGTTGGCACGGAGGACGGTCGACATGATGGACGACCGCAGTGCCACGCGGCTGTTCCTGAACTCGCCGCCGTCGGTTTCGGCGCTGATCGCCGCCGTGCTGGAGCCCGGCATCGCCGCGCTGGGCCTGGTGATTGCGCATGACGTTTTCGCCGAGCCTTTTGACGGCCCGGCCAAGGCTTTGGTGTTGCTGTTGCTGGTGATGATGTTCCCTGGCGTGAATCGCTTCGGGCGGCGGGGCATCGGCGTCGGGCTTGACATCGTGCTGACCTGGAGCGGCATCCTTGCGGTGCTGGCATTGCTGGGCTACGCCACCGACAGCTTGCGCGAATTTGACCGCCGCATGCTGTCGGCCTGGGCCGTGGCGGTGCCGCTGGTGCAGTGGGCCTGCGTGGCTGCGGGCGGGCAGTGGATGCGTCGCCACGCTGCGCAGCCGCAGGCGCAGCGGCCGGCGGTGATCGTCGGTGCCAATGGCATGAGCCTGCGCGTGGCCGACATGCTGTCGCTGCGGCGCGACCAGGGCCGCGAGCTGCTGGGTGTGTTCGATGACCGGGAGCACACCCGCGTGGACCTGCCGCCGCACGTGGCCTTACGCGGCACGCTGGCCGAGTTGCCGGCCTATATCGACGCACATGGCGTGAAAGACGTCTTCATCACGCTGCCGCTGACCTCGCAGCCGCGCATCCTGGGGCTGATGGAGTCGCTGCAGAACACGACGGCGTCGCTTCACTTCGTGCCGGACGTGCACGGTTTCAGCATCATCCAGGGCCGGCTGGAGGACATGGGTGGCGTGCCGGTGGTCGGCCTGCTGGGCTCGCCGTTCACCGGCGTGAATTGGCTGCTCAAGCGCACCAGCGACCTGCTGCTGTCCTCGCTGATCCTGCTGGCGATCTCGCCCATCCTGGTCCTGCTGGCGATCGGCGTGAAGCGCAGTTCGCCGGGGCCTGTGATCTTCAAGCAGCGCCGCACCGGGCTGGACGGCGAGATCATCGAGGTCTACAAATTCCGCTCGATGACCACCGAGGACAACGGCCCGGTGGTCGTTCAGGCCACGCGCGGCGACCCGCGCATCACGCCGTTCGGTGCCTTCATCCGCCGCACATCGCTGGACGAGTTGCCGCAGTTCATCAACGTGCTGCAGGGCCGCATGAGCATCGTCGGGCCGCGGCCTCACGCGGTCGCCCACAACGAGCAGTACCGCAAGATCGTCAAGGCCTACATGGCCCGCCACAAGGTCAAGCCCGGCATCACCGGCTGGGCCCAGGTCAACGGCTTGCGTGGAGAGACCGATACGGTCGAGAAAATGGCACGCCGGGTCGAGTACGACCTGGAATACCTGCGGCACTGGTCGCTGGGTCTGGACCTGAGCATCATCTTCCGCACGGCCAAGATGATGTTTTTTGATCGCGGCGCGTACTGAATGCAGCGGGTTGGCAAGAAGGGGCCTGGTGCGCAGCTGCCACCTGCGCGCTGGGTGGTGGGTGTGCTGATTTGCGGCGCCACTGCGCTGGCGGTTGCGCAGGAGGCTGGCGGCGCGGGCAGTGGGGCGGGGACCGGGGAAGTTGGCAGCGGCAACGGCGTTGCCGACGGCATTGAAGCCAATCCCTACTCGATTTCCATCAGCGAATCGCTGCAGCACGACAGCAACGTGCTGCATGCACCTGCCGGACGGGTCGTGAGCGACATCGTCAGCAACACGGATCTGCGGCTGGGGCTTGACCAGTGGTTGGGGCGGCAGCGCCTGGATGTCAGCGCGGACCTGCAGTACCAGCGATTTCGGGACAGCCAGGCTTTCAACAACCTGAGCCCGATCTTGCGTGCACAGCTGGATTGGTCGACGGCCGAGCGCTGGCAGGGCCAGCTCGGCCTGCTTCACCAGCAGTCGCTCTATCGCAATTTCCTGGGGGAGACCGAAGACGGCAGCAGCGAGTTGCTGAAGAACCTGGAGCGCATTGACGAAGGCTTCTTCCGCGCCAATCTGGGGCTGGTCACGGCCTGGACCGTGGAAGGCGCCTTGACTGCATTCCAGCGCCGCTATTCCGCTGATGCCTCCGCCAGCAGCGAACTGGACAGGCGTGCTGTCGAACTGGGGGTGCGATATCGGCCCCACCCGGACTTCAGCTTCCGGACCTTGCTGCGCTACACCGATGGGCGATATCCCCACGGCGAAGCCGATGGGGAGGCCGACAGGTACGACAGGCGCGACCTGGAGGCCTCGCTGCAGTTGCGCCCCAGCGGAGCCAGTTCGCTGGTCCTGCGGCTGGCACACTCCAACGAGCATCATCACCAGGGCGAACTGCAGCGAGCGCAGCTGTGGTCGGGCTCGCTCAGTTGGAAGTGGCAGCCCACCGGCAAGCTGAGCTTCGACACCCAGGTTCTGCGCGACAGCGACACCGGCAATCTGCCGCTCAGCGAGGGGCAGGCCAGCCGAGACGTTCAACTCGGCACCGAGTTCTCCATCGCCTCCCGCTGGCAGGCGTCGGAAAAGCTGCAGTTCTCGTTGAACTATCAACAGAGCCTGCGCGATTTGCAACGTGGTCAGGGCACGCCGGATGCGCTGAGCGCCAAGGACAGGCAGCGCCGCATCACCTTGAAGGTGGATTGGCGGCCCAGTCGCGGCTTGGCGTTGGGTTGCCAGGCCACCCCGGAACGTCGCCAAACCTCTGGCAGCGCGGAGTTGACCACGCCTTACGACGCCACTGTGGTGGGCTGTTACGGCCGTTTCGTCTGGCAGTGAAGTGCAACCGTGAAAACCCGTAAACGGGCGTGGATCTTGCTCAGGGTTATCCCGTGCGCTGATCTCTCTGTTGCGGGATCGGGCGCCTCTCCGGGTGCAGTTTGGGTCCGGCCCTTTCTTTGCGGAGGAAACATGAACAAATCAATCGTCGCTTCTGTGCTCGCGGCTTCCGTCCTGGGGCTGGGTTCCGCGGGTGCCACGGCCCAAAACCTGCCGAACGCCAGTTTCGAAAGCCTGGTCCTGGGTGATGGCGTGGGCCGCACCGCGCCCGATGCAAGCAGCCTGGTCATGGTGACCCATGGCAACGTGTCGCGCCAGAGTTTCGGCACTGTGGCCGGCAGCGGCCTTGTCGCCACCGGCACGGTGCCGAAAGTCTCGTTCATGGCTGGCACGCCGCTGTTGAATGACAGCTTGCGCAGCAGCATGGGTTCCCGGCTGCTGGTCGACGGCCTGCAGTTCGCCGCCAAGGTGCCCGAGCCTTCGGGCTCGGCCATGGTGCTGGCAGGCCTGGGTGCGCTGGGCCTGATGTTCCGCCGCCGTCGCCTGCAAGGCTGACGACTCCCGTCGTCGAACGATCCATGTGACCCGCGGCGCTGCGGGTCTTCAGGGCCAGTTCGGCAGCGGATGCTGCTCAAACCAGGTCACCAGGAAATCCACCGCCGCCCGCGTACGGGCCGAAAGATGCTCGCGCGTCGGGTACAGCGCCATCACGTCGGCCGGCGGCAGTTGCCAGTCGGGCAGCATCGCCCGCAGCCGGCCTGAACGCAGGTAAGGCGCGGCGTCCCACACCGAGCGCAGCAGCGCGCCGTGGCCGTCCAGCGCCCATTGCAAGGCGGTGTCGCCGTCGTTGGTCGACATGCGGCCACGCACCTTCACGCTTTCCTGCCGGGGCGCTGTTCGGCTGCCCTGGCCATCGCCGCGTGGCGTGAACTGCCAGGTGTTGAACGCCTCCTCGTTCTCGCGCAGCAGGATGCACGGCCAGCGAGCCAGGTCCGCCGGCCGGCCGGGCTCGCCCAGCGTGCGCAGCAGCTTTGGCGAGGCGCACAGCACCCGGTGATTCGCGGCGATCCGGCGTGCGCTGAGGCGCGCATCCGGCAAGGGCCCGATCTGCAGCGCCAGGTCCAGGCCCTGTTCGACCAGGTTCACCTGGCGGTCGCTCAACGTAAGTTGCAGTTCGACCT
>NZ_VIDT01000769.1 GCF_006519715.1 Ideonella azotifigens | reverse complement strand
CCCGGCCTTGACGGGGATGTCAACGGGCGCCGGCGCCGACGAAGAAGGAACAGCTTGCGTGGTCATGGCGACAGCACCTGCTCCCGTCTCAGCTGGCGGCGCGTGCGAGCACCGAAGGCTCGCTGGCGGCAGCGGTCTTCCCGGTGCTGTTCGCCGCACTGTTGGCACTGGGCACATGGTTGTTGGCGACGATCTCGCCAAACGGCCCGGTCAACGAGGGCTGGCCCAGGCGCTCGCGCACCGACAGCGGCAGCAGCGGGAACACCAGCTCGGCGAAGCGGTAGGCCTCTTCCAGGTGCGGGTAGCCGGACATGATGAAGTAGTCCAGCCCCAGCGCCGCGTATTCCTTGATGCGGTCCGCCACCTGCTGCGGGTTGCCGACCAGCGCGGTGCCGGCACCGCCGCGCACCAGGCCCACGCCGGCCCACAGGTTGGGCGAGACCTCCAGGCCTTCGCGGATGTTCTCCGGGTTGTACTTGCCGGCATGCAGCGCGGCCATGCGGCGCTGGCCTTCGGAGTCCATCTTGGCGAAGGTGGACTGCGCGCGGGCAACGACTTCCGGGTCCAGGTACGAAACCAGGTCGGCCGCGGCGGCCCAGGCAGCCTCTTCGGTCTCGCGCACGATCACGTGCAGGCGGATGCCGTAGCTCAGCGTGCGGCCCAGCTCGGCGGCGCGGCGACGCACGCCTTCGACCTTTTCGGCAACGGCCGCAGGCGGCTCGCCCCAGGTCAGGTAGGTGTCCATCTGCTGGGCGACCAGCTCATGCGCCTCAGCCGATGAGCCACCGAAGAACAGCGGCGGGTACGGGCGCTGCACCGGCGGGTAGAGCAGCCGCGCACCCTTGACCTGCAGGTGCTTGCCGTCGAAGTCGTGCGACTCGCCGGTGTGGCTCTTGGCCATGATGTCGCGCCAGAGCTGCATGAACTCCGAGGCTTGCGCGTAGCGCTCGCCGTGCGGCAGAAACTGGCCGTCGCCTTCGAGCTCGGCCTGGTCGCCACCGGTGACCAGGTTGATCAGCAGCCGGCCGCCGGACAGGCGGTCGAAGGTGGCGGCGATGCGGGCGTACTGGCTGGGCGTGATCAGGCCCGGGCGCAGCGCGACCAGGAACTTCAGGCGCTGGGTGAAACCCATCACGCTGGAGGCCACGGTCCACGGGTCTTCGCAGGAGCGGCCGGTGGGGATGAGCACGCCTTCGTAGCCCATGGTGTCGGCGGCGATGGCGACCTGCTTGAAGTAGTTCAGGTCGGCCACGCGCGCGCCGTGGGAGGTGCCGAGGTAACGGCTGTCGCCGTGGGTCGGGATGAACCAGAGCATCTTCATGATGGCGGCTTTCTTGTGCGGTGAAAGAGGAGACGGCGCTTTCAGCGCTCGGTGGCGACGCGGGTCGCGCTGGCAGCGCCAGGCAATGCGTCGACGATGCGGATGGGCTTGGGGATCAGCTTCAGGTTGTAGAAGCTGTCGGCAATCAGCTGCTGCTCGGCGGCGATGGCCGGGGTCACCGGCTGCACGTTGAACTGGTAGCGGTGCAGGCTGAGCTTGACCACTTCCACGTCCAGCCCCTGCAGCGGCGCGATCAGCAACGCGGCCTCGTCCAGGTGGGTCTTGAGCCAGCGGCCCTGGGCCTGCGTGTCCTCGAACAGTGCGGCAATCACCTTGGGGTACTTCTGTGCGTAGCCGCGTTCGGCCAGGTAGAAGTTGTAGTCGCTCACCAGGCCCTTGCCGTCGGCCAGGATGCGGGCGTTGCTCTGCTTCTCGACGGCGGCCAGGAACGGGTCCCAGATGACCCACGCGTCCACAGCACCTCGTTCGAAGGCAGCGCGTGCATCGGCTGGCGGCAGGAACACGGGCTGGATGTCGGTGTACTTCAGGCCGGCTTTTTCCAGCGCCTTGACCAGCAGGTAGTGCACGTTCGAGCCCTTGTTCAGGGCGACCTTCTTGCCCTTGAGCTCGGCCACGCTCTTGATCGGCGAGTCCTTCTGCACCACCAGCGCCTCGGCTTCGGGTGCGGCCGGGTCGTTGCCGATGTAGACGAAGTTGGCGCCGGCCGCCTGCGCAAAGATGGGCGGCGCTTCGCCGACAAAACCGACGTCGATCGCGCCGACGTTCAGGCCTTCGAGCAGCTGCGGCCCGGCCGGGAACTCGACCCACTGCACCGCCACGCCCAGCGGCTGCAAACGCTTTTCCAGCGTGCCCTGGGCCTTTTGCAACGTCAGCAGGCTGGCGGATTTCTGGAAGCCGATGCGCAGCGCAGACGGCGAGGCCGGCGCGGCGGCGAAGGCACCGGCGGCGCTCAGGCCGATCGACAAGGCCAGCGGTGCGGCAAGCATGTGGCGGCGGGTGCGGGACAACAAGGACAACATGACGGCTCTTTCAATGCTGC
>NZ_VIDT01000768.1 GCF_006519715.1 Ideonella azotifigens | reverse complement strand
GGGCGCGGCGGCGGGTTGTTTCGCAGTTCCTGCAGCAGCTGGCCGGCATCAGGTGCGGCCAGCGCGGCGCTGGTGGCCAGGCTCAGCGCACACAGCGTCAGGCGGTTCGGGGACAAGCTTCTCACGGCAACAACAACCCGGGATGAATCGGAACTCAGCGCGCTGCAGCGTCGGCTTCCAGCACCGTCAGGCCCAGGCCCTTCAGCAAAGCGATCAGCTTCAGTTGCTGGGCGCGGGTCACGGTGGCCGGCTTGAACACGTCTGCCAAGCCGAGCTGCTGGGTCTTGGTCAGCTGGTAGTTCTGCGCGTCTGCACCGCTGATGACGAAGGTCTCGACGACAGGCTTGTAGTGGCCCCACAAGGCGGTGACGAACTGGCCGGTCTGGCTGAGCGCCACGTCGTCGCCCGCGACAAGCCCGGTCAACGTGCCACCGGTGACCGTGGCGGTCTTCGTGCCGTCGAACACCTTGTCCTGCGCCTGGGCGCCGGTCACGGTCAGCAGGGCTTGGGCGATGTTGGCGCTGCTGCTGTCGTTGGCGACGACGTAGTTGCCCGCGTCGCCGCCGCCCAGGCTGTTTGTCACCGTCACGACCTTGCCGAGACCAGCGTTCTTGTCGGCGAACCTGCCACTCTGGCTGAGCGTGACGCTGTCGCCCGCGATCACGCCGGCCAGCGTGCCGCCGCTGACCTGCGCCAGCGTCGTGCCGTCGTAGGTCTTGTTGGCGACCGCGCTGCCGGAGACGGTGAGCAGCGCCTGCGCGATGTCGGCCCGGGCAATGGCCGAGGGGTTCATCAGCACGTAGTTGCCGGCGTCGCCGCCGCTGATGGCGAAGGTCTCGGTGACGGTCTTGCCGGT
This sequence comes from Ideonella azotifigens, assembly GCF_006519715.1. Lineage (GTDB taxonomy): Bacteria > Pseudomonadota > Gammaproteobacteria > Burkholderiales > Burkholderiaceae_C > Ideonella > Ideonella azotifigens. The sequence goes on along the minus strand of NZ_VIDT01000768.1, from coordinate 1,533 downwards.
GCCGGCGGTCTTGTCGCTGAAGCTGCCGCTCTGGCTGAGTGCCACGCTGTCGCCATCGACCAAGCCGTGCAGATAGCCACCACTGACGCTGGCCGTGCTTGTGCCGTCGTAGGTCTTGCCGGCGACATGGGCGCCGAACACGACGAGGGCGGCCTGGCTGATCGCCAGGTTGGCGCTGTAGGCGATGTCGTAGCCCTGCTGCGTCGAATAGAGGCCGCTCACCCGCAGCGAACCATTGCCGGCGCTGTAGCTGCCGGCGTTGTCGCTGCTGCTGGCGTAGCTCAGCACGCCGCTGCCCAGCAGCGGGGCGCCGGGCTGGGACAGCGTGTAGCTGCTGGTGCTGCCCGCGGCGGCCAGGCCGTCGTAGACCTTGCCGTTTGCCGTGAAGGACACGCTGACCGGCGTGAGGAAGCTGCGCAGCAGCGGCATCGTGCTGCCTTCGTACAAGCGCCAGGCGGTGCCGCTGCCGCCCACGTCGTCCAGCGACCAGCCGGCCGCCGTGTAGGTGGCGGTGGACCTGGCCTCGGCATCGCTGAGGCCACGCGTCAGGCTGTCCACACTGGCCTGGTTGCTGCCGATGCCGGTGCCCGTGTTGGCCGTGAGCCAGAACGAGCGGGTCACCTGGCCTGCGCCGGAGTTGAGACCGACCAGGCCACCCAGCTGGGTGTAACCCAAGACGCTGCCGGTGGCGTAGGCGCTGGCGATGCTGCCGCTGTTCGCACCCGCCAGGCCGCCAACGACGTACGCGCCCGAGACCGCACCACTGGCGTACACATTGCTCAGCACGCCGCTGTTGCTGCCCGCCAGCCCGCCGGTGCCGGTGCCGTAGGCCATGACGGCACCGGTGGCATAGGCGCCGTCAATGCTGCCGCTGTTGACGCCCGCCAGCCCGCCAGTCCCGTTGCCATAGCCATAGCCGTACACGGCACCGGTCGCGTAGACGCTGCCGATGCTGCCGCCGCTGCTGCCCACCAGCCCGCCAGCGCTGCTGCCGTAGCTGACAACCACACCGGTGGCGTAGGCGCCGTCGACGCTGCCACTGTTGCTGCCCGCCAGGCCGCCAGTGTCGTTGCCATAGCCGGTGACGGCACCCGTCGCGTAGACGCCGCCCAGGCTGCCGTTGTTGTGCCCCACCAGCCCACCGACCTCGGTGCTGCCGTAAACAAGGCCGCTGGCGTGCGAGCCTGTGATGCTGCCGTCGTTGATGCCGACCAGGCCACCCACCTGGTTGCCGTCGTAGACAGAGGCGGTCGCCTGCGAGTTGCCGATGCTGCCGGCATTGCGCCCGACCAGCCCACCCACCGCGCCGCCGGCACTCCAGTCGCCGCTCACAGCGCCGCTGGCGCTGACATTGCTCAGCGCGGCGTCGCTCCAGCCGACCAACCCGCCCACGTTGGCCTCGCCGTCGACCGAGGCCGTGGACGAGACGTTGCTGAGGTTCAGGGGCAGCTTCACGGTGGTGGATTGGCCGTTGGCATCGGTGCCCGCCACGCTGGGCCGGCTCAGCGTGCCCACGAGCCCGCCCACGTCGGA
>NZ_VIDT01000767.1 GCF_006519715.1 Ideonella azotifigens | reverse complement strand
CACTTCGACGGCCGCGTTCAGCGCCAGGATGTTGGTCTGGAATGCGATGCCATCGATCACGCCGATGATGTCGGCGATCTTCTTCGAGCTGGTGCTGATCTCGCCCATGGTCGAGACGACCTGCGAAACCACGTCGCCGCCGCGGCGCGCCACCTCGGCGGCTGAGCTGGCCAGTTGGTTGGCCTGGGCTGCAGCGTCGGCGCTCTGGCGCACGGTGCCGGTCAGCTCGGAGATGGAGTTGGCAGCCTGCTGCAGGCTGGAGGCGGTCTGCTCGGTGCGCGAGGACAGGTCCTGGTTGCCGGTGGCGATCTCGCTGGCGGCCACGGTCACGCCGTCGGCGCCGGTGCGGATCGAGGTGATCGAGCGGCGCAGTTCGGCCTGCAGCTCGGACAGCAGACCCAGCAGCACGGCGGTTTCCGGGTTCGCATTGACCGGGCGGATTTCCTGAGACAGGTCGCCCTTGGACAGGTTGCGCACCAGGCCGCAGAAATGCACGTTGAACTGACGGATCACCATCAGGCTGCCGACGTAGATCGCAGCAGCCACGGCGTTCAGGGTCAGGCTGGAGGCGAGCACGGCGGTCGTGGTCCAGCCAAGCGACAGGCCGGTCGCGACACAGGCCTGGCCGGCTGCGATGAAGCCGAGCACCAGCAGTGCACGCTGCTTGGCCGAGAGGAATGACAGCATAGGAGTGGGCTGGATGGGGAGCAGGAGGAGGCAGGCCTGCGCCGATCAGGGCGCAGGTGGAGGCGCTTCGGCGCTGGAGCGGGGATCAGTGCCGCGAGCGGCGCACCAGCGAGCCGATGTCCAGGATCAGCGCGACGCGGCCATCGCCCATGATGGTGGCGCCCGAGACGTCGTTGACCTTGCGGTAGTTGGCTTCCAGGTTCTTCACCACGACTTGCTGCTGGCCCAGCAGTTCGTCGACCAGCAGGGCCACGCGGCCGCCTTCGGCTTCCACCACGACCATGATGTTCGAGACGTTCTCGAAGTCGAAGCGCGGCACCTCGAAGACCTTCTCCAGGTCGATCACCGGCATGAACTCGTCACGCACCTCGACCACGCGGCCCGAGCCGCCAATGGTCTTGATCATGCCCGGCTCGATCTGGAACGATTCGACCACCGAGGACAGCGGCAGGATGTAGCACTCCTCGCCGACGCCGATGCTCATGCCGTCCATGATGGCCAGGGTCAGCGGCAGCCGGACCTTGACGCTCATGCCGTAGCCTTCGGCCGAGTCGATCTCGACCGTGCCACCCAGCGAGGTGATGTTCTTCTTGACCACGTCCATGCCGACGCCGCGGCCGGACACGTCGGTCACCTGGTCGGCGGTCGAGAAGCCCGGCGCGAAGATCAGGCCGTAGACCTCCTGGTCGGTCATCGAATCGGGTGCGTCGATGCCGCGTTCGCGGGCCTTGCTCAGCAGCTTGGCGCGGTTCAGGCCGCGGCCGTCGTCGCGCACTTCGATCACGATGGAGCCGCCCTGGTGGGAAGCGACCAGGGTCACGGTGCCGTTCTCAGGCTTGCCCTTGGCGGCCCGGTCTGCCGGCGATTCGATGCCGTGGTCGCAGCTGTTGCGCACCAGGTGGGTCAGCGGGTCGGTGATCTTCTCGACCAAGCCCTTGTCCAGTTCGGTGGCTTCACCCTGCGTGACCAGGTCGACCTTCTTGTCGAGCTTGGCCGCCAGGTCGCGCAGCATGCGCGGGAAGCGGTTGAACACGACCGACATCGGAATCATGCGGATCGACATCACCGCTTCCTGCAGGTCGCGGGTGTTGCGTTCCAGGTCGGCCAGGCCGGACAGCAGCTGCTGGTTGATCTGCTGGTCCACGGCGCGGCTGTTCTGGGCCAGCATGGCCTGGGTGATGACGAGCTCGCCCACCAGGTTGATCAGCTGGTCGACCTTTTCGATCGAGACGCGCAGCGTGCTGGACTCGGGGCCGGCAGCGGCCTTGGCTTCGGCGCGAGCGGTCGGGCGCTGGGCCACCGGCGTGGCGACGACAGACACCTCGGCGCTGGGCGCGGGGGCTGCGGCCGGTGCGGCGGCGGTGCTTTCCTGCGGCGCGCCAGGGGCGTCGTCGAAGAAGCCGTAGCCCAGGTCCTGGTTGGCGTTGGCAGACGCTTCGGGTGCGCCCGGTGCGCCCTCGTGGAAGCCGAAGCCATCGCCCAGCGGCGAAAGCTTCAGCTGCTCGCGGGCCACGTGGAAGGTGAACAGGTCCAGCAGATCGCCGTCGGCGGACGTCGTCATGATCTTGAAGCGGCGCATGCCGTCGGCCGAGCGGCCGGCGTCCAGCGGCTCGATCGTGCCGAGGTTGGTGATTTCCTTGAACAGGTCGGCAATGCTGTCGGCCTCTTCAGGGTGGTCCAGCGGGCCGACCGTCAGCTCCAGCATG
>NZ_VIDT01000766.1 GCF_006519715.1 Ideonella azotifigens | reverse complement strand
TCCCCACCCAAGTCTGCTGCCACCGCCACCGCAGATCGCGCCTTCAGGTTGATGGCCTTCGCGCTTGGCACCCCTGCGCCCGTGAACATCCCTTGCTCGCTTAACTTCCTCGTGAGGGGGCTGAATACGTACCTGGCAATGTTCCAGCGCTGGCAGGATCCGGCGTGGAAGCGCGGCAGCGTGAGCGTGCGGTGAATCACTGGCAGCCCGGCGCTCGGCACGCATGGCACAGGTCGTCGACACGGGCTGTCTCATGCGCCCGCCACCTTTGGACTTGGCGGAAACAGCAGCGCCCGTGGCACGACATAGCGAAGTCCATGCGGCGCTGTCCATTCGAGCCGCGCAGCAACACTTGTGGACAGATCAGCCCGCATCTCAATCGGGTAGAAGCGGCCAGGCTGAAGCTCGATCGCGGCGTCCGGCACTGCCTGGCCGCCCATCATCCATTGGCCAGCGACGATGACGGTGCTGCCGGGCAAGGCATGGAAATGGTAGAGGCCCTTGAGCGGCGCCTTGATCCATCCTTGCCAGCGCGCCGAGCGGGGCCGGGCCGCCGCTGTGGGCCAATCTGTTGCAAGCTCGAATTCAACCGTGGGTTCCAGGCGAGACAGCAGTGGCTGGCCGTTCAAGGCGTCACCTGCAAAATAGTCGGCCTGCAGGCCGGTGCCCTTGGCGTTGCTGTCGCTGCAGCGCAGGGCGCTGGGTTCGGCCAGCACTTCCGCCATCGCAGCTTCGGCTGCCGCCGCACCTGCGCCCGGCAGCGGCATGGCCCACCTGGCGCCTTGCCAGCAAGCCAGCAGCGCCGCTGCGCCGCAGCCCAGCCAGAGCATGCGTTTGAAGCCTGATCGCCCAGGCCGAAAGGCTTGCACAGCTTCTCAGGGAATGACCATCATGCGGCCATCGCCAAGCAGGTGCGAATGGCAATCGCGCTGGGCACGGTCACAGTTCTTCACCCAGACATCGACGATCTCCGGCTTCCAGCCGTTGAACCAGTCGCCGTGGCCGGAATAGCCTGCCGGCTTGGTCAGGTCGTAGTTGTCACTCGCCAGCCGCCAATACTTGGTTTCACCCGCGGCTTTCAGTTGATAGAGCACCTGGAACGAGATCTGCGGAATGGCCACCGGATGCGAGCTGGGGCAATTGCCGGTGTTGTTGGCCTTCACGTTCACTGGCTCAGCCATGTGGCTGATGTGATCCGGCGCGTCGAGATTGACACCGTCCCAGCATTGCGGAAAGTCGATGGCCATGATCAGCCAGGAAGTGCCGACGACGGGGCAGTCGGTCGGAATGCTGTTTTGCCAGTCGCCATTGCCACCGTCCCAGACACAGGCGTACATCACCGCCGCGCTGGGCGCTTCGGGAGTTCCCTTGGAATCGCCAGCAATCATGCGCAGGCCGGCAGGCATTGCGGTGATGGCGCTGGGCGGCAAGGCATAGCCGGTCTTGTAATAGAAGTTCGATTCGAACATGGGCGCCAACGGCGCTCCGGTGCGCGTGTCGACCATGCTGGGCACCCAGTAGGCACTGCGATTGATGGTTCCACCCCGGCAGGTGCTGTTGCCGGTGGTGGCCAGGCTGTCGGCCGTGCTGCTGGCATTGACCCCGGTATTGCCGAAGAAGGTGTGCAGGTGGCTCTTGCCGGGTTGGCCCGGAAACACGATCGGATCGTCGAAGGCGTATTTCGACACCTGGCAACCCGTGCGGAATGCGCCAATGTCGGAGGGAGGCGCCACCTCGGTGGTGGGCAGCAGCATGTCCTGCGACCAGCCTCCCACCGGGTTCTGGTTCACCGCAGGGATCAAGGCCGGATTGACATAGACCACTGGCGGCGGAGGGGGCGGTGGAGGAGGCGGTGGTGGGGGAACGACCTTCAGCTCACAGTGCTTGGCTTTGCCGGGCGCCGGGTCCACGCCGAAGAAGGCGGTCGAGCAAGTGCCCGCGCCTTTCATCGTTTTCTTCACCCAGCTCTTGTCCAGGCCATAGCGCACGACCTGCTTGCCCTTCACCTTGAAGGACTCGTTCTCGTTCGCCAGCCAGGTCCACTCCACTGTTGCAGTGGCGGCCTCGAATGCGGAGGCGGAACGCTCGCCGCCCCCCTGGGCGGCCTGCACCGAGCGACTCGCAGACGCCTGGGCCGGCAAGGTCGCGACGGCACCCGTGTCGGTTGTGGACGAAGAGCTTCCACCGCACGAACTGAATATCAAGCCGGCCGCTGCGGCGCCTGCGATGCGCATGGCGGGCCGGACGGCGCGAAGGCGCTCGCCAGCCGGACTCGGCGCGCACGTCGGCCTGGGTCTGTCTTCCCTCATGAGATCTCCCTCGTTCGAGCTTCAGCCCGGCAAGGGACTTGCTCACATTGAAAAGCGCTGCCCGACGTGACCACTCTGCGGTGGCCATGG
>NZ_VIDT01000765.1 GCF_006519715.1 Ideonella azotifigens | reverse complement strand
GTCTTCCTGTGGTTCTCGCTGCTGCTGGCGATGGCGCTCAATCTGATGCCGCTGGGCCGCTACGCGGCGATGCCGGACTTCATCGCGCTGGTGCTGGTGTTCTGGAATGTGCACCAGCCGCGCCGCGTGGGCATTGGCTGGGCCTTTGTGTTTGGCCTGCTGATGGACGTGCACGAAGGGGCGCTGCTGGGCCAGCACGCGCTGTCGTACAGCCTGCTGAGCTACTTCGCGATTGCGCTGCACCGCCGGGTGCTGGGCTTTGGCTGGGGTGCGCAGCTGCTGCACGTGCTGCCGCTGTTTTTCATCGCGCAGCTGGTCTCTCTGCTGATCCGCCTGCTGGCCGGCGACGCTTTCCCTGGCTGGCAGCTGGCGCTGGCGCCGCTGATCCAGGCCCTGCTGTGGCCGGTGGCGAGCTGGGTGCTGCTGGCGCCGCAGCGCCGGCCGCCGGACCCGGACAAGACGCGGCCGCTGTGAAACAGCGCATGCAAGAGTTGCCGGCATGACGGAGTTGCGCAATGTCGAGCGCGAGCTGGACAGGTTCCGGCTGCGCTCGGTCGCGGCGGCGTTTTTCGTGCTGATCGCCTTCGGGCTGCTGAGCTCGCGGCTGGTGTACCTGCAGGTCTACCGGCACGACGAACTGTCGACCCGCGCCGAGGCCAACCGCATCGCCGTGCTGCCGGTGGTGCCCAACCGTGGCCGCATCCTGGATCGCAACGGCGTGGTGCTGGCTTCGAACTACACCGCCTACACGCTGGAGATCACCCCGTCCAAGGTCGAGAACCTGGAAGAGACGATCAATGCGCTGACGCAGGTGGTGGAGATCCAGCCGCGAGACCGGCGCCGCTTCAAGCGGCAGATGGAAGAAAGCAAGAGCTTCGAGTCACTGCCCATCCGCACCAAGCTGACCGACGTGGAAGTGGCGCGCTTCCTGGCCCAGCGCTTCCGCTTTGCCGGCGTGGACATCAAGGCACGGCTGTTCCGCAACTACCCGCTGGGTGACACTGGGTCCCACATGCTGGGCTACATCGGCCGCATCAACCAGGCTGAGAAAAAGGCCATGGAGGATTGGGACGACGACGTGCTGGCCAACTACCGCGGCACCGAATACATCGGCAAGCTGGGGCTGGAGCAGAGCTACGAAAGCGAGCTGCACGGGGCGACCGGCTATGAAGAGGTGGAGACCTCGGCCGGTGGCCGTGCAGTGCGCCGGCTCAACAGCCGCCCACCCACGCCTGGCAACGAGCTGCACTTGTCGATCGACATCAAGCTGCAGGCGATGGTCGAGGAGCTGTTCGGCGAGCGCCGCGGCGCGCTGGTGGCCATCGACCCGCGCAACGGCGAGGTGCTGGCCTTCGTCTCGAAGCCGACCTTCGATCCCAATCTGTTCGTCGACGGCATCGATGCCGACTCCTGGCGCGATCTGAACGAGAACCCCGACAAGCCCTTGCTGAATCGGGCCATGCGCGGCACCTATCCGCCGGGCTCGACTTTCAAACCCTACATGGCGATGGCTGCGCTGAACACCGGCAAGCGCTCGCCCAGCGTGGTGATCCAGGACAACCTGACCTACAGCTTCGGCGGCCGCACCTTCGGCAGCGCCGAGGGCGACCGCGCCGGCCCCAAGGACATGCGCCTGGCCATCGTCACCTCCAGCAATGTCTACTTCTACAGCCTGGCCAACGAGATGGGCGTGGACCTGATCCACGATCAACTGGAACCCTTCGGCTTCGGCCGCAAAACCGACATCGACCTGGAAGGCGAGGTGACCGGCGTGCTGCCCTCGCAGGATTGGAAGCGTCGCTACTTTGCGAAGACTCCGGCGAACCAGAAGTGGTTTCCCGGCGAAACCATCTCGCTGGGCATTGGCCAGGGCTACAACAGCTTCACGATGCTGCAGCTGGCCACCGCCGTCTCGACGCTGTCGACAGGCGGCCAGCGCTACAAGCCGCGGCTGGTGCGTGAAATCGAGGACGTGGTCAAGCACGATCAACGCCACATCGCAAGCGACGCGCTGAGCGCGCTGCCGCTGCGGCCGGCCGATGTCGACGTGATCCGCAACGCGATGAACGGCGTGACGCTCGAAGGCACCTCGCGTGCGGTCTTCGCCGGAGCCGCCTACCAGAGTGGCGGCAAGACCGGCACGGCCCAGGCGATCGGCTTGCGAGCGGGGCAGACCTACAAGGACATCAAGGCCGACGAGCGCAAGCGCGACCACTCGCTCTACATCGCCTTCGCGCCGCTCGAAGCGCCCCGCGTCGCGCTGGCCCTGATCGTCGAGAACGCCGGCTTCGGCTCGACCTCGGCCGCGCCCATCGCGCGCCGCGTGTTCGACTATGTGCTGAGGAACGAGTACCCCAGCGAAGAAGACATGGCGCTGGTGCGCCAGGGCAAGGCCACCGCGCCGGTCGGCA
>NZ_VIDT01000764.1 GCF_006519715.1 Ideonella azotifigens | reverse complement strand
CACGGCCGATCTGCGCATGCGTGTGCTCGGCGACCTCCGGCGAGATCAGCTGCGGCGTGCCGGCGGCTTCGGCCAGCAACTGGGTGCGGGCGGCGTTTTCGAGTGCGATGTACCACCAGGCCACCGCCTCGACCGTGGGGCCCGCCGTGAGGATGCCGTGGTTCTTCAGGATCAGCGCCTTGCGGGTGCCGATGGCCTGGGCAATGCGCCGGCCCTCGTCCTCTTCGAACACCACGCCTGTGAAGTCGTCGAACAGCGCGTGGTCGTTGTAGAACACGCAGGCGTCCTGCGTCAGCGGGTCCAGCAGCCGGCCCAGCGTGGACCAGGCCTTGCCGTGCAGCGAATGGGTGTGGGCCGCGGCGATGACCTGCGGGTGCGCCTCGTGGATCGCGGCATGGATCGCAAAGGCAGCCTGGTTCAGCGGCCCGCGGCCGACGACGATCTCGCCTCGCGAATTGACCAGCAGCAGGTCCGACACGCGGATGCGGCTGAAGTGCAGGCCAAACGGGTTGACCCAGAAGTGGTCCGGCAGCGCAGGGTCGCGGGCGGTCACGTGGCCGGCCAGGCCGACGTCGAAACCCTGGCGCGCGAACAGCCGGAAGGTGATGGCCAGCTTCTCCTGGCGGTGGCGGCGCTCCTGCGCCACGTTGCGCGCGGGCAGGGCGGATTCATCCCACCAGAAGTGCTGGCGCGGCGGCGTGTTGACGGCCAGGCCTTCGAGCGGGTCAAAGTCGACCTGCAGCCCCGGCGCTTCGTTCAGTACGGCGCTCATTGGCGCACCCCACGACCTACGGTCGGCCCCGCCAAGCGGGGATGAGCCCCCTCGGGCGGCCGGGCGGGGCTCACTGGAGCACCCTCCGCTTCGCGGGTCCCTCCGAGAGGGACGCGAGCGCGCCCTTCGGGCGGCCGGGCGGGCGCGCTCATGCCGGCTGCACCCCAACGCGGCGGTGCCACCACATGCCCAGACGCGAAAGGCACCAAGCCGCGCGATGGGCCAGCGCGCGGAGGCCGAAGGGATGCAGGGCGGTGGTCATGGCATGGGTGTGGGTGAGCAGGCGAACGGCGTGGCGGTAGTAGGCGTCGCTGTAGGTGCGCGGGAAGCGCCGGTCGCGGTCGCTGCCCTGGTCGAACGGCGGCGCGGTGGCCTGGTCGGCCACCTGGTCGTGGAACTGGGTGCCGCGGATCGGGTAGGCCAGCGTCACGGTGAACAGGTCCGGCCGGGCCTCGCGCAGGTAGCGCTCGGTGGCGACGATGTCCGATTCGGTCTCGCCCGGGTAGCCCAGCATCAGGAAGGTGCCGGTCTGGATGCCGGCGTCCGACGCGGCGCGGATCATCGCGGTGACCTGCTCCACGCGCACCTGCCGCTTCATCGCGTCCAGGATGCGCTGCGAACCGCTCTCGGCGCCGATCCACACGCGGGTGCAGCCGCTGCGCGCGAGCAGTTGCACCACGCGCGCGTTCATGCGGTCGGCCCGCGTGATGCATTCGTAGCGGATGCGCAGGCCCGCTGCGTCGAGCGCGTCGGCAAAGCCGGCCAGCCAGTTGTGGTTGATCGTGAACACGTCGTCGACGAACCAGAACTGGTCCGGCGCGTACTGCCTGACCAGCTTGCCCAGCTCGGCCACCACCTGCTGTGGCGAGCGGCGGCGGTAGCTGGTGCCGTAGACCGCGCGGCTGCACCAGCTGCACTTGTACGGGCAGCCGCGCTGGGTGCTGATGTTCAGCGAGGTTTGCCCATGGGCACTGCGCCAGGCCTGGAAGTAGGGCTGCAGGTCGATGCGGTGGCGCGCCGGCTCGGGCAGCTCGTCCAGCTCCGGCACGAATTTCCGCTCGCCGGTGAACACCGGCTGGCCCTGCGAGTCGGCGTGGATCAGGCCGGGAATGGCGGCCAGCGCAGCGGCATCCCGGCAAGCGGCGGCCGGCAAGCGGGCCACGTCGGCCATGGTCTGCTCGCCTTCGCCGACCACCAGCAGGTGCGCGCCGTGCTGCAGGTAGTCGGCCGCGTTGTGGCGCACGTCCGGGCCGCCGAGCACGATGGTCGGGCCGCCTTCGCCGCCGCCCAACGCGGCGATCAGGCGCAGCACCGAGCGGCGCGTCATCAGCGTCACATAGAAGGCGATCAAACGCGGGCGCAGCGCACGCACGCGCTGCACGAAGCGCTCGGCATTGAGGAAGGTGGCATCGATGACCTGGTGATCGATGCCGTCCCTGTCCAGCCAGGCCGAGATGGACAGCAGGCCCAGCGGCGGATAGGGCCGCATGATGCGCTGCTCGATCGCGTCGTCGGCGATGAAGTAGCCGTGGGTGAGGATCAAGCTCATCGTCAGCGCCTGCGGTATTGGATCAACACATGGTCGGAAAGGCGCGCGCCCCAGGCAGCGGTCAGCCAACGCCGGTCCAGCCGTTCCATCAAC
>NZ_VIDT01000763.1 GCF_006519715.1 Ideonella azotifigens | reverse complement strand
AGGCCTGCGGTCAGCGTGGCCTGGAACAGGCGGCGCACCTGGCCGGCCACCACGTCGTCAACGCCCTTGCGGGCCGTCAGGCCATCCAGCAGCACGATGGCCATGCGGGCCGTCAGGCCATCCAGCAGCACGATGGCCATGTCGACCTGGCTGCGCTTGTCCGAGGTGAGCATGGGGCCCAGCTTGAGCAGGGTTTCGGTATCGCGGCGGGTCGCTTCGGCCACCTCGCGCTCTCGGATCTCGTTGCGGTCCAGGTAGCGCTGCAGGGTGCCAAAGCCGGTGGCGGTGACGCTGGCCAGCACGGTGGTGAGCAGCCAGAAGCCGGCCTTGGTGTCGAAGAAGGCGGCCAGCCGCTCCAGCGGGCCGGGCGCCGAGCGTGGCGAGCTGACAGCCAGTTCCTGGCGAAGCTGCAGCCTGAACTGCTCTTCCTCGCGGATTGCCTGTCGCTGTTCGTCGGTCAGTGCCATGCCGGCATTGTCGGCAGCGAAGTGGCCGCCGCCATCCCGCATCCGGGGGAAGGGTGGAGGCCGGGGCGCTCGCCCTCAGCCGCCGGCCAGCAGCGCCTGCGCATGGCGCGCGGCGATCCATTCCTCGTTGGTGGGCTCGACCGCGACCCGCACGCGGCTCTCGGGGGTGGAGATCAGCGGGGCGTGGACGGCATTGGCCGCAGGATCCAGTGCCAGGCCGAGGTAGCCCAGGCCGGCGCAGACGCGGGCGCGGATCTCGGCGTTGTGTTCGCCGATGCCGGCGCTGAAGACCAGCAGGTCCAGGCCGCCGAGCACGGCCACCAGCGCGCCGATCTCGCGCAAGATGCGGCGCACGTAGAGCGCCAGCGCGGCCTGCACGCGCGGCGAGCCGGCTTCCAGCGGCAGCAGCTCGCGCGGGTCAGCCGAAATGCCGGAGATGCCCAGCAGGCCGGACTCGTGGTACAGCAGGTGGCCAACCTGTTGCAGGCTGAGTTTTTCGATCTCCATCAGGTAGAGCACGGCGCCTGGGTCCAGCGAACCGCAGCGGGTGCCCATCATCAGGCCGTCCAGCGCCGAGAAGCCCATGGTGGTGGCGACGCTTTGCAGGCCCTGCATGGCGCACAGGCTGGCGCCGCTGCCCAGGTGGGCCACGAGGGTGCGGCCGCGCGCGGCCTCGCCATGGCGCTCGGCCAGCGCAATGCCGAGGTATTCGTAGGACAGGCCGTGGAAGCCGTAGCGGCGCAGGCCGCGTTCCCAGGCGGCGTAGGGCAGCGGCAGCATCTGCTCGACTTGGGCCAGCGTGTGGTGGAAGGCGGTGTCGAAGCAGGCGACCTGCGGCAGGCCGGGCCGCGTCTGAAGCAGCACCTCGATGGCCTCCAGCGCAAACGGCTGGTGCAGCGGGGCCAGCGGGATGTAGCCCTTCAGGTCGGCCAGCACGTGCGCGTCCACCCGCACCGGGGCCGAATACTTGGCGCCGCCATGCACCACGCGGTGGGCCACGGCGGACAGCGGCCGGCCAGCGAGTTGCGTGAGCACCCGCGCCTCGATGATGGCCAGTGCGTCGTGGTAGGGCGCCCCAGCCCCCAGCGCCACGTTTTCGGCCACCGCGGGCTGGCCGGCTGCAGCGCTGGACAGGCGCGGCTTCGCGCTGGTGATGCCTTCGACCTTGCCGCCCCATTCGGGCTCGCGCGGCAAGGGGCCGGCGCCACCTTCACCACCTTCAAACAGCGCAAATTTGATGCTCGACGAGCCGCAGTTCAGTACCAGAAGCATGTGGCTGTTCATGGCGGCGTGGCCCGGTAGCCGTGGGCCAGCAGCACGGCCAGCGCGCAGGAGGCGATGCGGGCCTCGCGGCTGTCGGCGCGGCTGGTCAGCACGATGGGCACGCGGGCGCCCATGACGATGCCGGCGCTGTGGGCGCCACCCAGGTATTCGAGCTGCTTGGCCAGCATGTTGCCGCTCTCCAGGTCCGGCACGACCAGCACGTCGGCCCGGCCTGCGACCTCGGAGCGGATGCCCTTGATGGTGGCCGCTGCGACCGACACGGCGTTGTCGAAGGCCAGCGGGCCGTCCAGAAGACCGCCGCTGATCTGGCCGCGGTCGGCCATCTTGCACAGCGCGGCGGCGTCCACCGTGGCCGGCATGTGCGGGTTGACGGTTTCGACTGCCGCAAGGATGGCCACGCGCGGCGCGGCCACGCCGATGGCATGCGCCAGGTCGATGGCGTTGCGGATGATGTCGGCCTTCTCGTCCAGCGTGGGCGCGATGTTGATCGCCGCGTCGGTGATGATGAAAGGCCGCGGGTAGGCCGGCGTCTGCATCAGGAAGCAGTGGCTGATGCGGCGCGCGGTGCGCAGGCCGGTGGCGCCGTTGACGACCGCGGCCATCAGCTCGTCGGTGTGCAGGCTGCCTTTCATCAGGGCTTCGACCAGGCCGCTGGCGGCCAGCTG
>NZ_VIDT01000762.1 GCF_006519715.1 Ideonella azotifigens | reverse complement strand
GGTCCATCAGGCGCTGCGGGCCGTCGCTGTGCGTCTCCAGCCGCACGTCGGGCAAGGTGGTGCGGGCGCGCTCGACCCGCTCGGTGGGTGCGATGACCTGGGCCTCGCCACTGATCACCGTCACGCCGTCCTGGTTCACGCAGGAGCAGGCCAGCGTGAGCCGGTGATGGGCCTCTTCGCGGGTGCTGACGGTGACCGAGATGCGCAGCAGGTCGCCAATGCGCACGGGGGCCAGGAACTTCAGCGTCTGGCCCAGGTAGATGGTGCCGGGGCCGGGCAATCGGGTGCCGAGCACGGCCGAGATCAGCGCGCCGCCCAGCATGCCGTGGGCGATGACGCCGTGGAAGCGGGTGGCGGCGGCGTAGTCGGCGTCCAGGTGCGCGGGGTTGACGTCGCCCGAGAGCACCGCGAAGAGCTGGATGTCTTCGGCGGTGAGGCGGCGCTCGATCTCGGCGTGGTCGCCGATGGCGATCTCGCTGAACAGGCGGTTGCGCACCAGGCCGACTTCGCCGGCAGGCATCACGGGAGCAGGCATGTTGGGTATTTCCTCCAAGAGGGGTCAGGCCATCAAGCCATCTGGCCGATGGTGCGCCGAAAGCGCGCCAGCGACACACTGAACAGCGCCGCACCAATGCCGGCAATCGCCAGCATCTGCGGCCACACGACAGACAGGCCGGCACCACGGTACAGGATGCCTTGCGCGGCGATCACGAAGTGCGTGGTCGGTGCGGCCAGCATCACGTCCTGCACCAGGTGCGGCATGCTTTCGCGCGGCGTGGCGCCGCCCGAGAGCAGCTGCAGCGGGATCAGCACCAGCACCAGCAGCATGCCGAACTGCGGCATGCTGCGCGCCAGCGTGGCCATGAAGATGCCCAGCGAGGTGGTCGCAAACAGGTGCAGCACGGCCACCGCCATGAACAGCGCCACTGAGCCCGCAACCGGCACCTGCAGTGCGCCCTGCACCACGAAGACCAGCGCCGCGAGCGCCGCCAGTGCCACCACCAGGCCCATGGCCCAGACCTTGGCCAGCATGATCTCGGTGGGCGTGACGGGCATCACCAGCAAGTGCTCGATGGTGCCGTGCTCGCGCTCGCGGATCAGCGCGGCGCCGGTCAGGATGATGGACAGCATGGTCACGTTGTTGATGATCTCCATCAGCGAGCCGAACCAGGCCTGCTCCAGGTTGGGGTTGAAGCGCATGCGCAGGTCCAGCGCCACCGGCATCGCGGCGGCAGGCTGGGCTCGGCGCAGGTAGTCCCCCACCTCGTCGCTGGCGATCTGCTGGATGTAGCCGCTGCCGGTGAAGGCCTGGCTCATGCGGGTGGCGTCCACGTTGAGCTGGGCGGTGGGCGCGCGGCCGGCCAGCACGTCACGCTGGAAGCCGGCCGGGATGTCCAGCACAAAGGTGAAGCGGCCGTCGTCCATGCCGGCGTCCATGGCCTGGCGGCTGACCAGCTCGGGCGCCTTGAAGTGCGGTGGGTAGAAGCCGGAGACGATGCGCGCGGACAGCGGCGAGGCGTCTTCGTCGACGATGGCGATGGCCGCGTTGTGCAGACTCTCGGGCATTGCGGTGGCGGCCACGTAGATGGACAGCGTGAAGGTGTAGGCGATGAGCACCAGCATCATCGGGTCGCGCACCAGGCTCCACAGCTCCTTGACGCCCAGGCGGTAGATGTTCGCGACGGAAGCGGTCTTGGCCATGCTCAGCTTTCCTGCTTCTTCAGCAACACGATGGCCAGCCCCAGGATCACCGGCACCGAGGCCAGCAGCGGCCAGAACGACGGCGCCAGGCCGGTCACGTCCAGCGCCTTGCTGAACACACCGCGGCTGATGGTGAGGAAGTGCGAGGCGGGATAGATGCGGCCGATGAAGGCGCCCATGCCTTCCAGCGACGACACCGGGTTCAGCAGGCCGGCGAACTGCACGCAGGGGATCATCGTGGCGATCATGGTCACGAAGATGGCCGCGATCTGGCTCTTGGTGAAGGTGGAAGCCAGCAGGCCGAAGCCGGTCGAAGCCACGACGAAGATCAGCGCCGCCAGGCTCAGGGTGGCAAAGCTGCCCTTGATGGGCACGCCGAACACGCTGACGGCCAGCGCCGACATCAGCAGGAAATTGAACATCGCCAGCAGCACATAGGGCAGCTGCTTGCCGAGCAGGAACTCTGTGCGGGTGACCGGCGTGACATAGAGGTTCAGGATGGAGCCCAGCTCCTTCTCGCGCACCACCGAGAGGGCCGCCAGCATGGCCGGGATCATCATCAGCAGCAGCGGGATGACGGCCGGCACCATGGCCGGCAGGCTCTTCACATCGGGGTTGTAGCGGTAGCGCACCTCCAGCGCACTGGGTGCGGCCAGCGACACGCCCAGGCGGTGCTGCGCCATGTCCGCCAGCCACATGGCGTGCATGGCCTGCAC
>NZ_VIDT01000761.1 GCF_006519715.1 Ideonella azotifigens | reverse complement strand
GGCCACGGCCTCGTCGCTGCGCTCCGGGCTCCAGCGCACCTGCTTCTGCCCCAGCCCGCGGATGATCTCGATCTGTTCGACCGAGCCAATCTTGAAGCTGGAAAGCGGGAACGGGTGCGACATCCAGCCCAGGTCCAGATGAATGAACATCCCCACGCGCAAATCCTGAATCGCCACCATCGCTGTCATGTGCCTGTCCCTGTCCCTGTCACGGACCGCTGCGAAATGCGGTCCCGTCGGGCAGTAGATCGGCCAATGGCGGGCAGAACTTGAACCGGCAATGAACCGCTGGCGGGCAGGCTGCACAAACCCGCTGACCAAGGGGCTGGCCTCATTTCCTACAATCGCGGCATGACCGCCACGAATGCCGCCCCGTACACCCGCGCCCAGGCGCTGCCCGCGCTGCTGCGCCAGCGCATCGTGTTGATCGACGGCGCGATGGGCACGATGATCCAGCGCTACAAGCTGGGCGAAGCCGATTTCCGCAATGCCGCGCTGGCCGGGCACCCGAAAGACCTGAAGGGCAACAACGACCTGCTGGTGCTGACCCGGCCGGACGTGATCCGCGAGATCCACGACCAGTACCTGCAGGCCGGCGCGGACATGGTCGAGACCAACACCTTCGGCGCGACCAGCATCGCCCAGGAAGACTACGGCCTGGGCCACCTGGCGCGCGAGATGAACCTGGCCGCCGCCCGGCTGGCGCGCGAGGCCTGCGACGCGATCAGCACGCCCGAGCATCCGCGCTACGTGGCTGGCGCGCTCGGCCCGACGCCGCGCACCGCCAGCATCAGCCCCGACGTGAACGATGCCGGCGCCCGCAACGTGACTTTCGACGAACTGCGCGCCGCCTATTACGAGCAGGCCCAGGCGCTGATGGACGGCGGCTGCGACCTGTTCCTGGTCGAGACCATCTTCGACACGCTGAACGCCAAGGCCGCGATCTTCGCGCTGGACGAGCTGATGGAAGCCACCGGCGAGCGCCTGCCGGTGATCATCTCCGGCACCGTGACCGACGCCTCCGGCCGCATCCTCTCAGGCCAGACCGTGGGCGCCTTCTGGCACTCGGTGCGCCATGCGCGCCCGCTGGCCGTGGGCTTGAACTGTGCGCTGGGCGCGGCGCTGATGCGGCCGTACATCGAAGAGCTGAGCCGCATTGCCGGCGACACCTTCGTCAGCTGCTACCCGAACGCCGGCCTGCCCAACCCGATGAGCGACACCGGCTTCGACGAGACGCCGGACGTGACGGGCTCGCTGATGGGCGAATTCGCCAGGTCAGGCTTCCTGAACATTGTCGGCGGCTGCTGTGGCACCACGCCAGCGCACATCGCCGCCATCGCGCAGCAGGTCAAGAACTACCGCCCGCGGCATGTGCAGGACAAGCTGTTCAGCCCGCTGCTGAAAGAAGCCGCCTGAGCTGACGGCTGGCCCGCACGCTCAGCGGGCGACCGCCTGCACCGCCTGCAGGATCACCGCGGCCACTTCGGCCGGGCGCGACTGCTGCGGCACGTGGCTGGTCGGCAGCGTGGTCACGGTGGCGCCGATCTTCCTGGCCATCGCGCGCTCCAGGTCCGGGTCGATCATGCGGTCGTTGGCGCTGACGATGTACCAGGACGGGCGAGTCTGCCAGGCCGCCACGGTCGCCTTGTCGCCAAAGGCTTTGGCCTGGATGGCGCCCTGGGTGACCGCCATCACCGCGGCTTGCGCGGCCGGCACGTCCTGCGCAAAGTCCTCGGCCACGGCGGCCGGCGGCAGAGACAGGAAGCCTTGCGCGTCGGGCACCAGCTTGGCGATGCCGGGCGGCGTGGGGTAGCCCTGGCCCAGCTCGCCAGCGGCCTGACCCACGCTGGGGGCAAACGCGGCCACATAGACCAGCGCGCCGACCTTGTCGTTCACGCCGGCTTCGGTGATGACCTGGCCGCCCCAGGAGTGACCGACCAGCACCACCTTGCCCTTCTGGAGGGCCACCGCGCGCTGCGTGGCGGCCACGTCGCCGGCCAGCGATTCCAGGCCGTTCTGCACCGCGGTGACGTGCACGCCCTGGGCCTGCAGCAGCGGGATGACCTTGGCCCAGTCGGAGCCATCGGCAAAGGCGCCATGCACCAGCACGACGGAAGGCAGCTCGGCCGCCAGGGCCGGGGCGGTGCCGCCGATCAGACCGGCAGCGAGGGCGAGGGAAGAGAGCGCGAGACGGGTGTTCATGATGCGGTTCCGGTGAGGAGGTTAGAGTGCGCGTCGTTCTGAACGCGTGCCGTCAGTGTCGAAATTCCGGCGCATTTCCGGCATCGGTCGATTGACCGAGGCTGGCGCCCCTCCGCCGCATTCCGCTTCCCTCCCCCATGCCTGCCGATTCCCCTGTGGCCACCCCCGACGTGGCGGTCAGCGACGCCGTGCGCGCCTTCGCCTTCATCGGCGACCTCAGCATG
>NZ_VIDT01000760.1 GCF_006519715.1 Ideonella azotifigens | reverse complement strand
GCCGTCACGGCGGCTTCGAGTTCGGCGCGCAGCTGCTGCACCTCGGCCACCAGCGTCTTTTCCGAGGCGTACTGGTCGCTCAGCGCGGTGAGCCGGGCTTGCGCCGCTTCACGCAGGCTGTGCAGCGTGCCCAGCCGGGTGTCATGCGAGGTGCCGATGGCGGCCTCGCGGGACAGCGAGGCAATCTCCGCATCCAGCCGGCCGACCTGCTTTTGCAGGTCTTCCATCGCGGCCGGCGTGGCGGCCTGGCCCAGCGCCACCTTGGCGCAGGCGGTGTCCAGCACGCTGATGGCCTTGTCAGGCAGCTGGCGGCCGGTGATGTAGCGTGCCGACAGGCGCACGGCCTCGGTGATGGCCTCGTCGCGGATGCGCACCTTGAAGTGTTTTTCCATCAACGGCGCCATGCCGCGCAGCATCGCCGAGGCCAGCTCTTCGGTGGGCTCTTCGACCTTGACGACCTGGAAGCGCCGTGCCAGCGCGGCGTCCTTCTCGAAGTACTTCTTGTATTCGCTCCAGGTGGTCGCGGCCACGGTGCGCAGCTCGCCACGCGCCAGTGCGGGCTTGAGCAGGTTGGCGGCGTCGTTCTGGCCGGCCTGGCCACCGGCGCCAATCATGGTGTGCGCCTCGTCGATGAACAGGATGATGGGATGCGGGCTGCGCTTGACCTCGTCGATCACGTTCTTCAGCCGGTTCTCGAACTCGCCTTTCACGCTGGCACCGGCCTGCAGCAGCCCCAGGTCCAGCACATGCAGCGCCACGCCTTGCAAGGGCTCGGGCACGTCGCCTTCGGCAATGCGCAGCGCCAGGCCTTCGACCACCGCCGTCTTGCCCACGCCGGCCTCGCCGGTGAGGATGGGGTTGTTCTGGCGGCGCCGCATCAGGATGTCGATGGCCTGGCGGATCTCGGCGTCGCGGCCAATGACCGGGTCGATCCTGCCCTCGCGGGCGCGCTGCACCAGGTTGCTGGTGAACTGGTCCAGCGCGGGCGTGCCTTGCGCGGTGGGCGCGGCCTGCTCGTCGGCGGCTTCGGCCTCGCTCGTGGAGGCGCCGCCGGTTTTCACCGATTGCTGTGCCTCTTCCGAGCCGCGGGTCACTTCGCCCAGGCTGTGCTTCAGCTCGTCGACCTTGACCCGCACGAACAGCTTGCTGACGCGGAAGGCCAGCTGGCTCAGCGCCGGCTCGGTGAGCAAGGCCAGCAGCAGGTGGGCGCTGCGGATGCGTGCATCGTGCGCGTCCAGCGACGCGATCAGCCAGGCGTTCTCGAGCAGCTGCAGCAGGTGCGAGGCAAACACCGGTGTGCGGGTGTTGCCGTTCTTGAAGCGCGCCAGCTCGCGTTGCAGGTCGGCCTGCAGCGCGCTGGTGGAGATGTCATAGCGCCGGCACAGCAGGCCGAAGTCGGACTGCGGCGACTCGAGCAGCGCCAGCAGCAGGTGCTCCACGTCCACCTCGAAGTGACCGTGCGACAAGGTGATGGACGCAGCCCGCTCCGCGGCGCGGCGGCAGGTGCTGTTGAGTTTGGCGATCAGCGTCTTGAGGTTGTTGCTCATGGAAGCGGGACGGGGTTGTCGTTGTCATGGCCGCGGTCTGCGGGGCTCAGGCCGCGGCGTGGATGTCGTAGGCCGCTTCTTCGCGGTCGGTGGCGCTGGGGCCGGACAGCAGGAAGGTGTTCCAGCCGAGGTGGGCGCCGCCTTGCTGCGGGTCTTCGCCCAGCTGCGCGGGTGCGATCTCTTCGGCCTTCAGGCACAGCCGTACCTCGTATTCGAGGCTGATGCCGGTGGCCAGCGTGACCAGCTGCTTGAGGGCGAGCGCGCCGGGGCCGCCGGGCAGGAAGCGGCGGTGCTGCGTGCGTGTCATCGGGCCGATGGACAGGCGAACGCGCAGGTCGCGCTGCCAGACGCGGTCGCCGATCAGCGCGTCGCTGCCGAGCGTGGCATTGGCCAGGCCGAGCGAGGTGCAGTTGTCTGCCTCCAGAGAGAACCAGCGGCCGACGAATTGGGTCAACGTGACCGGCAGGCCGAGGTAGTCGGCCAGCATCTGCTGCAGCTGGCGCGCACCGATGACTCGCTGCTGCAGGTGGCCGGCGTAGAACGCAACCGCGTCGTCGGCCACCGCGCCTTCCGGCGCCTGCATGCGGCCCTGCAGCCCCTGCAGGCCCAGTCCGGCGAGCGCCAGCGCCATCGGGCGGAACTGCCGCTGCGGGTCGGCTTCGAAGGCCAGCGGCAGGCGATGCTTGCGCCAGGCTTCATGGAACAGCGAGACGGCGCGGTGCTGGAAGATGTCGAGGAAGGCACGCGCCGCGCCGTCGCGGTCATAGACCTCGCGGGCCAGGAATTGTTCGGTGTACGACAGTGGCAGCGTGCCCATCACGCCGAGCAGGCCCATGAAGGCTGGCGTGAGCTCAATGCGCTCGGGTACCGGCGCCGCGGCGGG
>NZ_VIDT01000076.1 GCF_006519715.1 Ideonella azotifigens | reverse complement strand
CGAATGGACCGGTGCGCGCGTGCACATCGCCCACCACAGCGCCGCCGACTCGCTGTTCCTGTTGCACGACGCCAAGCGGCGCGGCGTGGACGTGACCGCCGAGACCTGCCCGCAGTACCTGCTGCTCAACACCGATCACATGCGCAAGCTGGGCGGCATCATGCGGCTGAACCCGCCGATCCGCGAGGCCCGCCACAACCAACCGCTGTGGGACGCGCTGATGGACGGCACGCTGGACATGATCGCCACCGACCATGCGCCCCACACGCCAGAAGAAAAGACGCGCGCCAACATCTGGGCCTGCGACTGCGGCTTTCCGGGCGTCGAGACCCAGATGCCCTTGATGCTGACCGAGGTGAACCGCGCCCGGGCCAGCCTGATGGACTACGTGCGCTGGAGCGCGGTGAACCCGGCGCGGGCCTGGGGGCTGTATGGCACCAAGGGCGTGATCATGCCGGGCGCGCACGCCGACATCGCGGTGGTCGACATGGACCGCACCGGCGTGCTGTCCCAGAACCGCCTGCAGTCGATCAGCAAGATCTCGCCCTGGCATGGCCGGGCGGTGCAAGGCTACCCGCTGCACACCCTGGTGCGGGGCCGCTTCGTGATGCGCGATGGCCGGCTGGTCGCGGAAGCGGCGGGCTGGGGCCGCTCGGTCAAGAGCGTGCAGCGCATGCCGGCACCGCGGCCCCGCAACACCGAGCACTACCTCAGCGCGGTGCTGCAGACACCCGATGGGGTGTCACCCAGCGCCACACCGCTGCAGGAGCCGGCATGAGCGCAGGGGATCGTCCCGCGAGCGCTGCCCCGCTGCGCAGCGTCGCGGTGTTCTGCGGCTCGAACTTCGGCAGCTCGCCGGCCTATGCAGACGCCGCCACGGCGCTGGGCCAGGCCCTGGCCCGGCGCGGCATCCGCTTGATCTACGGCGGCACCAACAAAGGCCTGATGGGCGTGCTGGCAGACGCCACGCTGGCCGCTGGAGGGGCTGCCGTTGGGATCATCAACCGGCGGCTGTACGCGCGTGGCCACTTGCACCCAGCCCTGACAGCACATGAAGTCGTCGAGCACATGCGGGCGCGCAAGGCCCGCATGGCCGAACTCGCCGATGCCTTCGTCGCGCTGCCCGGCGGGCTGGGCACGCTGGAGGAGCTGTTCGAGGCTGCCACGCTGACCCAGCTCGGCGACCAGACCAAGGCCTGTGGTGCCCTCAACGTGCTCGGCTTCTACGACCCCATGCGAGCCATGCTGACCCACGCCGTGAGCGCAGGCTTCCTGAAACCCGAGCACCGCGACATGGTGCTGATCGACGACGCGCCCGACCGCCTGCTCGACGCCTTGCAGGCTTGGCAGCCGACCCAGGTTTCCAAGTGGATCAACCAGCCGGGCGCCTGAGCGCCTCCAGCCCCCCCGCCCCGCATTTCGCAGTCCCCATGACACGCATCCGCATCACTGCCGGCGACCAGACCTTCATCGCCGAGACCCACCCTGACGCCCCCCGCACCGTGGCGGCATTCCTGCAGCTGCTGCCCTACCAGCAGCAGCTGATCCACGTGCGCTGGAGCGGCGAGGCCTGCTGGGTGCCGCTGGGTGACTTCCGCCTGGCAAGCCAGGGCGAGCCAGTCGGCTTCGAGAACCACACCAGCCACCCCTCGGTGGGCGACATCCTGTTCTACCCCGGTGGCTACAGCGAGACGGAAATCATCCTCGCCTACGGCCCCTGCAGTTTCGCCAGCCGCATGGGCCCGCTGGCTGGCAACCACTTCCTGACCATCGTGGAAGGTCGAGACAAACTCCGCGCGCTGGGGCACCAGGTGCTGTGGAAAGGTGCGCAGGACGTCCTGTTCGAACAGCTACCCTGAGGCGCACCTGCGCCCTATGGCGATGCCGCGCCATCCGCGGTTGCGGTGTGTCGCGCTTCAACCTTGAGCCGGCCAACATCTTGGGTCAGGGCCTGCCTGTCACTGTCGCGCTTCCCGGACAGCTGCTGGAGCAGCGTTGGAACAGCTGACGACTTTGAGCCGGAACGGGTGTCGACGTTGAGTTGGACCGAAAGGCGGTCTTGACCGGAATACGCAGTCGACTGCACCTCGACCCGGTGAAGCAAGGGGCTGCCGAGGTTCCTGGTGGTGGGAAAGCGAACCGTCCGTCTTGTGGGTGGACTCGCCTATTGCGAAGCGCAGCTCCGTGGATCCGTGCGCGGCCCAGAGTTCAACGCCATCGGACGCGTGATCGAGCACCCAGGACTTCAGTTCGAGATGAGCGGAAGCTCAACGGGATGGTGGCCGAGCAGGCACTTTTCTTGCGGCATGCTGATCTTCCACCGGCAGGTCTTTGAAGCGATGCGCATCGCGCTTGAGGTGACGTCGCAGTTCGTCGAAGCGCACTGCCAAGGCGGGACATGCTTCGATCTTCGCGTCGTGCGGGCCTGGCGCGCATTGAGCGCCTCGACTGCCGCGGGCGACCCGTGATCTGCGGATCGCCCCTTGGCGGCAATCAGGCTCCGGGGTCGTCTATGACGCGGGTGTGGCGTCGGGTGCGCTGCCGACAAGCTGCCGCACCGGCAGCGAGATGCGAAAGCTGGTGCCGACGCCGACTTCGCTGGTGACTGCGATGCGGCCGCCATGCTTGCGGACGATGCCGTACGAGAGCGACAGCCCGAGACCGGTGCCCTTGCCGACTGGCTTCGTGGTGAAGAAAGGATCGAAGATCTGCTTCAGATTCTCGGGCGGGATCCCGCAACCGTTGTCCGAGATGTCGATGAAGACGTGGTCATCGCCTTCGCACCCGGTCGTGACAACGATGCATCCCATCATTCCCTGAAGCGCGTGTGCGGCGTTGACCAACAGATTCATGAACACCTGGTTCAGTTGCGACGCCAGGCATTCGATCTGCGGAATGTTGCCATAGCAGCGCTTGACCTCGGCGACGTACTTGATCTCGTTGTTGGCGATGTTCAGGGTGCTGTCCAGCCCCTTGTGGAGATCTGCCCACTGCCAGCCTTGCTCGCCCACATGCGAGAAGTCCTTTAGATCCTGGA
This sequence comes from Ideonella azotifigens, assembly GCF_006519715.1. Classification (GTDB taxonomy): domain Bacteria; phylum Pseudomonadota; class Gammaproteobacteria; order Burkholderiales; family Burkholderiaceae_C; genus Ideonella; species Ideonella azotifigens. Next base: position 10,736 of record NZ_VIDT01000076.1, on the reverse strand, counting down.
CGATCTGCTTCACTCGGAGGGCGCCGTCCTTGGATTCGTCCACCAGCTGCAGCACCTCCTGGCTCAGAAATGCGTAGTCGTTGACGTCCTTGATCCGGTGCAGGTCCGACAAGGCGGCCGCACTGAACACATGCTCCTGCGCCTCGTACGCCTCAACGATGGCGAGCAGCGACTTCGAATAATCGCGCAGGGTGCCGAGGTTGGACGTGATGAAGGCGATCGGATTGTTGATTTCGTGCGCCACTCCGGCGGCGAGCTGGCCAATGGCAGCCATCTTCTCGGACTGGAGCAATTGATGGTGGGCCTCCTCCAGGCGCTTGATCAGCACCTGCTGTTCGTCGGTCCGGCGTTGCAGTTCGTCACGCGCCTGCTGGCGCTCGCGCAGGTCGGCTCGCAGCTGTTCATTGCGCTCGTTGAGTTCGAGAGACATCATTTCGAGCGCCCGCTCGATGAGCATGCGCTCTCCGTCCGCATCTTCGTACGCCTGGCTTACCGCCCCCAGCAGCAGCTCCAGCCCGGTGGGCAGCGCATAGGTATCGCCGAATGCGCGCCGCAGCTGACGTCGAAGCAACTTGTGATGGGAGGGATTCATACCTCTGAGAAAGTCGTGATCGTCATCGTCTGGTTGTGCAGCTCGCATCCACCAAGCGTCCCCTGCGGGCAGAGTTCGCCGTAGGAGTAAAAGCCGGCAAGCGCCGTATCGCCAAGCACTTCGCGAACGCCGTCGATCTCTTCCTCGATGCGCTGGCGCAGCACGAGTTTTCGGCCGACGCAACTGATCAGGACGGCCAATTGCGCATCGTCGCGGCCCAGCCGCCGCAGCCCTTCGGACGCGGCACCGGACGCGCCATCTACCAGGCGATCGAAGTTGGCCTTCATCAGACGGGCCTTGGCCCCCTCGGGGATGTCACCCCCGAAGGTCATGCTCCCGGAGGCTTCGTCGATGCCCAGCACGGTGCGTACCAGCCCGGCACCGCCGCGCCCGTCTTCCAGCAGCAAGGGGAAGCGCAAACCCGTCGCGGGCAATCCGCACGAGTGTTCGCCCAGGTAGCTCTTGTAGAGCTCTAGTGCCGATTTGCCATCCAGCTCGAAAAGCACGTTGCCTCGCGAGCGAGTCACGGTGCGAAGGGGGCCGAAGCTGTCCCAGCCACCGACGCTGCCATATCCGACGAGCAAGTCATCGCCATAGAAGCCAATGCCAACGACGTGCCGGCTCTGCCCGATGCCGTTGCACATGACCAAGGTCTCGATGAACCTGTCGGAGTCGGCCGCCAGCCCTCCGGTAGCGCAGATGCCCTCGGGCAGGCGCTCGCGCAAAGCCTTGGCGAACGACGTGCCGTTGACCACAAGGCCGTCACAAAACGTCATCACGTGTCGCAGGCCCGGGCGCACCAGCTTGAGCGCGATCTGTTCTGCCGCTTCGCGGCCATCCGTGTCTTCGGCGACCGGAACAAGTACCCAGTCGATCACGCTGCGTTCGAATTGCACGGCCGTCGCCACGAGGCAGTCATCGTGCACACGCGTACCGAGGATCTCTCCGGCGGTCGAGCAACCAACGATCAGGGCATTCGGGTGCCACGCCCGCAACTGATCGAATAGCCCTTGTTGGCGAAGAGCGTCCGGTGAACCGAAGGCAAGCACGAGTTGATCGCGGTCGCCGGCGGCCGGGGATCCGTCTGTCCAGCCGACGGCGGGCGTCCACAGGCGCTGTCGAATCTTCATGGGTCTTCTCCAGGTGGGCGCGGCATCAACACACCGCATCTTGCTGACATGGAGCGGGCACCAGCGTCTCTTGGACATTTCGACAAGTTGGAGCGCCACTTGAGCCTGTTTTGCGCCTCTCGTCCGGATCGAAACCTCGGATTGACCTTCGATGCCGTGCGTCAGAGATGTCGCGCTTCGACCTGGAGACCGTCCGGGGAACACAATGTGGCCTGCATGGCATGCACCTCGAGCAAGCTAACCGTGGCAGCGGCGCCATGGAAAAGGCCAAGGCATGACGCGTCTGGACGCGCATAGACAAGATCTGTCAACGCAACGCTGCCGCCGTCTGCCAGGACTTCGATCAGGCTGCCGTCGATCCATGCCTCGATCTCTATCTCGTTGGCGTTGGACAGCCGCTGTGCATCGTGCCTCTCGGACTGACCCTTGAAGCGGGGCGCCGCGCAGCTCCGGTTAATGAAGAAACTGTTGCGTTCAGGGTCAAATCCCACCTTCACGGATTCCCCTGCGCCCTTGAGCAGCTCCAGTCCGATGGGTGAGTCCAGGCCGGCCCGAAGCGCGCGCAGACGCACCATCAGCTGCCTGCCCTGAATACCGGCTTGGGCCAGCGATGCCGCTGTCATGTGCGCAGAGTTCTCACGCGCGGTGAACAGCGGTTCTGGCCCGACGAGCGCCTTCATCTCCGCCGCCATGCGCTGGCGCAGGCGCAAACCCCGGGGTGTGGTGACCAGGCTCAGCTCACGCGGCGCCGACTGCTGGCCGCGCCAGGGCTGCGTTGGCAGTTCGCGGGCGTATTCCCAGTTGCTGCACCATCCCAGCCAGAGCACGCGCTCGTCCGGCATGTTGGCGAACATGATCGGGGCGTAGAAGTCGCGGCCGTGGTCAGCCCAGAGCGTCGGTGGCTGCGCGTCATCGGCGACGAACCGCGTGCCGTCGAAATCGCCGATGAAGTACTGCACGCCGCTGCCGCCCCACAGCGAGCCGTGGTTGACCGAGACGATCAGCACCCAGCGCTTGCGAGTGGGGTCGTCGTCGACGCTCAGCGCGAACAGCTCGGGTACTTCCCAGATGTTCCCGTCGGCCGAGCCGGCGGGGCCGAAGGTCGAGACACGGGTCCACTCCACCAGGTTGCGGGAGGTGTAAAACCAGACCTGCTGTTCCAGCGCCACCACCACCAGCATCACAAAGCGCTGCGTCGGCTCGTGCCAGAACACCTTCGGGTCGCGGAACTCGGTGGAACCGATGTCCAGCACCGGGTTGCCTGCATAGGGCGTGAATGTGCGGCCCCGGTCGAGGCTGAAAGCCAGGTGCTGGGACTGGATCTTGGTTCCCGGGTCGAAGCCGGTGAAGAAGGCCACCAGTGCCGGGACGGTGGCGCCGGCCGGCGCGAAGCCGCCACGGTTCGCATGGTCCACGACGATGGAGCCCGAGAAGGCCATCAGCCTGTCCGTCGCGGGGATGGCCACCGGCAACTCCTGCCAGTGCGTGAGGTCGGTGCTCACCGCATGGCCCCAGCTGATGTTTCCCCAGTCGTCGCCCTGCGGGTTGTACTGGTAGTAGAGGTGGTATTCGCCGTCAAAGTGGACGAGCCCGTTGGGGTCGTTCATCCAGTGGCGCTTCGGCGAGAAGTGGTAGCGGGGCCGCCAGGCATGCTGGTCGGCATCGGTCGTCGGCATCGGTGTGGTCACGGTGGTGCGAGCTCGGTCAGGGCGAGGGAAGTCGTTGGCCTTGCGGGCCGAAGAGATGGAGCTTGTCGGCGTTGACGCGCAGCGAGCGCGGCTGGCCGAAGGCGAGGCTGCGGTCAGTGGTCAGCGCGGTGAGCGGCGTGGACGCGCCGGTGACGACCAGGTGAACCAGCGATTCGGCGCCCAGCCGTTCGACCAATTGCACGCTGCCGGCCGCGCCCGCGACGAGCTCGATGTCCTCGGGCCGCGCGCCGATGGTGGCAATGCCAGCGGCGGCCAGCGCCTCGACCGAGCGGCCGGTCAGCAGCGCCAACTGAGGCGCGTGGGCGGCGTCCACCGGGACAAGGTTCATCCGATGCGTGCCCATGAAGCCGGCGACGAAGACATTGGCCGGCGTGTCGAAGAGCTCGTCCGGCGTGCCGAACTGCTCCAGGCCCTGGCGGCTGAGCACGACGATGCGGTCCGCCAAGGTCATCGCCTCCACCTGGTCATGCGTCACGTAGACGGTGGTCACACCCTGGCGGCGGTGCAGCTCGGCGATCTCCGCCCGCATCTGGCCGCGCAGGTTGGCATCGAGGTTGGACAGCGGCTCGTCGAAGAGGTAGGCGGTGGGCTTGCGCACGATCGCGCGGCCGATGGCCACGCGCTGGCGCTGGCCGCCGCTGAGTTGTGTGGGCTTGCGCTGCAGCAGCTCCTCGAGCTGGAGCTGGCGGGCGGCATCGAGGATCAGCGCATGGCGCTCGGCCCGGCGCAGGCCGGCGATCTTCAGGCCGAAGCCGATGTTGTCGTAGACCGTCATGTGGGCGTAGAGCGCGTAGTTCTGGAACACCATCGCCACTCCGCGCTTGACCGGCGGCAGGTCGTTGACGCACAGGTCATCGAACATCAGGCGGCCGCCGCTGACGGCTTCCAGCCCCGCGATCATCCGCAGCAGTGTGGACTTGCCGCAGCCCGAGGGACCGACGAGCACGGTGAACTCGCCACGACGGATGTGAAGGTTCAAGTCGCGGAAGACGTAGCGCTCCATGCGCTCGTCGTAGCGCTTGTCTGCGTGCTGGAAAACGATGTTCGGCATGTCGATTGAACTTCACTGGCTACCGATAGACAAATGTGGCGATGTGCGAGGATGTGCGGGCAGGTTTCAGCCCTTGATGCCTGCGCCGACGACCGAGCGGATGAACTGCTTCTGGAACAGCAGGAAGAAGACCATCACTGGCAGCGTGATCAGGCAGGCATAGGCCATCACCTCGCCCCACTGGGTGCTGCGGCCGAAGAACTGCTGCAGGCCCACCATCACGGGCCGGGCGCTGGCGGTGTGCACCGTCATCACCGGCCACAGGTACTGGTTCCACATGCCCAGGAACAGGATGATCGCGGCCGTCACGATCACCGGCTTGCACACCGGCAGCACCAGGCGCAGGTAGATGGTCAGCGCGCCGGCGCCGTCCATGCGTCCGGCCTCCACCAGCTCGTCGGGCACATCCTTGAAGAACTGGTAGAACAGGAAGACGCAGAAGGAATTGGCCAGGAAGGGAATGATCTGCACGTGCAAGGTGTCCAGCCAGCCAATGGTCAGGCCGCTGGCGTCGAACCAGGGCAACTTGGAGACGATCAGCAGCATCGGGATCGCCAGTACCTCGAAGGGCACGATCAGCAGGCCGATGACAAGCGTGAGCACCAGGCCCTGGCCGCGCCACTTCAGCTTGGCCAGCGCGAAAGCGGCTGCGCTGTTGATGAAGATGCCGGCAGACACGCTGACCAGGGCGATCAGCCCCGAGTTCAGCAGGTAGGCGCCGACGGCACCCTTCTCGAACACCGCTCGGTAGTTGTTCAGCGACCAGCGAGCGTCGGGCAGCAGCGCGGTCGGCTTGCCCAGGTCGGTGAACAGCGCCTCGCCCGGCTTGAAGCTGGCCGCCACCATGAAGAGCAGTGGGTAGGCAAAGACCAGGCCGGCGAGCAGCATCAGCGCGATGTGCAGCAAGGATTTCGCCACCTCGCTCGGGCCGGCGGCGCGTTTGCCGTTCATCATCGGCTGGACCTTTCCAACAGTTTCTTCTGCCCCAGCGACAGCAGCAGTACGAAGACGAAGAAGAACAGCGTCATCGCCGAGCCGTAGGCAATGTCCTGCTCGCGGAAGCCCACGCGCATCGAATGGAAGATCAGCGTGCTGGTCGAATCCATCGGCCCGCCGCCGGTCAGCACGTCCACCTGGGTGAACAGGCCGAAGGCCATGATGGTGGTGGACAGGGCGACGAAGACCAGCGTGCGTTTGAGGCCCGGCAAGGTGATGTAGACGAACTTCTGCCAACGGCTGGCGCCCATCACGTCGGCTGCTTCGTACTGGTCGATGGAGATGCCCTGCAGGCCCGCCAGGAAGATCAGCATCTGGAATCCCGCGCCTTGCCAGGCCGACATGATGGCGATGGACAGCATGGCCAGGTGCGGGTCGCCCAGCCAGTCCGGCTGCGGCGCGTTGTCGCCGAAGATCACGCGCAGCAGCTGGTTGGCCAGGCCGGCCTCGGTGTGCAGGATCAGGCCCCAGACCGCCGCGACGACGACCATCGAGGTCACCACCGGCGAGAAGAAAACGGTGCGCAGCACCACCCGGCCGCGGAAACCGTGGTTGACCCAAAGTGCCATTGCGAAGGCCAGTGCCGTCTGTAGCGGCACGACCATCAGCGCGAACAGGAAGGTGTTGGCGATCGAGCGCAGGAACTGCGGATCGCGCGCACCGACGAGGTAATGGCGGCCGGCCAGTGACACATCGCCGAGGTACTGATAGCCGTCGAGGCCCGCGGGTGCCTCTCGTTTCATCCGCCGCCACTGGCGCTGCGGCAACTCGCGTTCGGTCTCGCTGGCGGCCGGCGGTGCGTCCACCACCTTGAGCGCGAACATGCGCGTGTAGTTGTCCAGCCCGGTCCATTCGATGCGCTCGGTCTGCAGCAGCTTCACATTGGTGAAGCTGAAGCCCACGGCCAGCGCAAAGGGCAGCAGCACGAAGGCTGCGAACAGCAGCAAGGCTGGGCCGGCGAGCACGGCCACCTCGGACCAGTGCGCCTGGGCGAGGCGGGAGTTCGGGTCAGAAGCCATAGTTGCGATTGCGCTTGAGGTCCTGCTGGATCGCCTCGACCGCCCGGTCCAGCGCCTCGGCGGAATCGCCGCCCTCGCGCACCTCCTTCAGGGCCCGCTCGAAGCTGCTGGACAGCATCGGATAGGCCGGTGTCTCGGGCCGCAGCAAGGCATAGGCGCGGGCGTACTCGAACAAGCTGCGGCCAAAGGCGCCGGGGCGGTAGAGCGCGGTCTGGTCGGCTGCCGCCTCGCTGGTGGGCATCAGGCCGGTGGCCTGCGAGAAGGCAGCGATCTCGGGCGCGGAGATCAGGAATTCGATGAACTGCCGTGCGCCTTCAGGATGCGGGCAACTGCTCGACACCGCCCACTGCCAGGAACCTGCGCCGATGCGCGGCTGGGCGCCGAAGGCCGGCGGCGGCAGCGCAACCAGGTCGTCGCCGATGCGAGCGAGGTAGTCCTTGGCGGACCAGGAGCCCGTGTAGTGGAAGGCGGCGCGCCCGCTGGGGAAGGACTGGTCGTCGACCGGCTTGCGCGCCACCAGCCGTTCGGTGAACAGCGAGCCGTAGTAGTCGACGACGCCCAGCGCAGCATCGCCGTTGAGCACGCCGTCCACCCGCGTGAAGTTCTTGCGATCGATCAGGTCGGCGCCGGCGCTCTGCAGCCAGGGCGAAAAGCCGTAGCTGACCCATTCACCGGTCCACTGCGCATTCAGGTCCAGCGGATAGCGGAAGCCTTCGTTCTTCAGCTTGCGCAGGATGTCGCGGAACTCGGTGGCCGTGTAGGGCTGCGCCATCGTCGCCAGGCGAATGCCGTGCGTGGCCAGCACGCTCCTGCGGGCGAACAGGGCCAGCGCCGCGTCGAACTGGCCCACGGCGTAGAGCTTGCCCTTCAACGTCGAGCGCGCGCCGGGGATCAGCGCCTCTACGCCGGCCGGCCGCAGCGCGCCTTCCAGCGTCTGGACATGGCCGGCCCAGGCGAAATTGGGTACCGCCGGTTGGTCGAGGTCGAGCACGCAGGGCAGCTTCTTCGTCATTGCCGCCGCGATGACCGACTGCTGGTAGGAGCCTTGGGGCAGCGTCTCGACGACGACGCGCCATCGCGACTGCTGGCGATTGAAGCGGGCCTCGGCGGCGGCGCTGGCCCGCATGTCGGCATCGCCGGTCTGGTGGCGCCAGACCTGGATCTCGACCGGTTCGGCAAGGGCCGCCCCGGCGGCCAGCGTGGCCGCCAGCAGCAGGATGGCCGGCCTCATTTGGGCTTCCTGCCCGGGGGCGCGGCCACGGAGGCGCGCACCTGAACCTCGCAGCGCTCGCGAATGGCGCCTGAGGCGCTTTCGTCGCAAGCCATCTGCGCGGCGCGGCGGCCCATCTGCAGATAGGGCAGGCGCACGCTGGTCAGCGGCGGGTCGGTGGCATGGACCAGCATCGGATGGTCGTCGAAGCCCAGCACCGAGACCTGGCCCGGCACGGCGATCTGGCGTTTGTGCAGGCATTGGATGATGCGGGCGGCCATCTTGTCGTTGCCGGCCAGCATCGCGGTGGGCCTGTGCTCGCGCAGCACCTGGCCGACCAGCGAATCGATCGCGGCGAACTCATCCTCGATCGATGCGCCTTGCGAGCCCTGCACGAAGACCGGTTCGGGCTGGCCCGCCGCCTTCGCGGCCTTCAGGAAGCCGCGGTGGCGCAGCTGCGTGGCGCGCATGTCCGGAAAGAGCTCGAACACGACGATGCGGCGGTGACCGTGGGTGTAGAGATGGGCCAGGCCGTCGCGCGCGCCCTGCTCGTCGTCCGGCACGACGCTGGGGACCTCGCCGCCCGGCAGGTAGCAGTTGAGCAAGACCAGGCGCGTGCCTTCGGCGCGCCTCAGCTGGGCCGCATCAAGCGCGCGGTGGAAATGGGTGGCGAAAATCAGCGCGTCCACTCGGTGCTCGATCAGTCCATCGATCAGTTCCGGCACGTCGGCGTCCACGCCGCCGCATTCGGCGATCAACAGGCGCTTGCCCAGCGCCTTTGCGGCCAGCTGCAGGCCCTTGATCAGCTCGAATGAGTCGGGGCTTGTGGTGATGCGGTCGGACACGATGCCGATCAGGTTGGGCTTCACGCCCTTCAGCGCGCGGGCCGCGACGGAAGGGCGGAACTGCAGCTCGCGCATCGCCGCGACGATCTTGGCGGAGGTCTTCTGAGAGATGCAGTTCGGGTCGTTCAGGTAGCGCGATACGGTACGCACCGAAACGCCGGCCTGGTCGGCGACCTGGTAGATGGTCGAAGCGTCATTCATCGGGGCCAGCTCGTCTTTCGTCTCTGTTCAGCGGCATTTTGTCTATCGATGGTAGTTTCCAGGGAACGCGATGCACTGCGTGTTTACCCGAGGCGTTGAATGCCGGCCCGGAACCTCGGGGAAACACCAGGAACGGCTTCTCTTTCCCGCAAATACCATCGATAGACATTTTGGCGCCGAAGCCCTCTCTCAGGTGTTCGGCGCCTGTCTTTCCAATAAAATGGCTATCGATAGACATTATGCCGGACTTTTTCTTTTGCACATCGGTCAAGGCCTCCGGCGACCGCAGGCCGGGCGCGGCGCATGGGGCCGGCAGCCGTGCCCCGCGCGATCCAGATGTCTATCGATGGATGCGGCTGGGCATGGCCTTCATCTGCCTCGGTGCGCGGCTTGCATCGGCGCAGCCGATGCCGGCGCCACTGCTCGCGCTGAACTTCGACCGGCTGGCACAGGGCGAGCTGCCCGTGGGCGCGACGATCCACACGCAGTTCCGCGCGCCGGACGTGGTGCCGGGCGTGATCGGCAGTGCCTGGCGCACCGATGGCTTTTCCAGCTACACCCAGGCCGCGCTGCCTCTGGACGCCCACGCCGGCTTCACGCTGTCGCTTTGGCTGGCGCTGGAGAGCTTCCCTTCCGATCGGGAAGTGCCGGTCGACGAGCTGTCTCCCTCCTCGATCGCCCAGCAGTCGCAGGACGGCAAAGGCTTCGACCTGCATGTCGACGCTTTTGGCCGCTGGGGCTTCCGCATCGCCACCTCGGCGGGCATGCTGGAGCTGCTGGCGCCACAGCGCTTCCCGCTGCGCCGCTGGGTGCAGGTGATCGTCAGCGTGGATCCGCAAGCCGGTCTCGTTCGCCTCTACCAGGACGGCGCGCTGCTCGGCACCGCCAGCGGCCAACCCGGCATGCGCCTGCTTCTGTCGGCCGTGCCGCTGACGCTTGCGGCACCGGCCATCGAGGCGCGCATCCTGGATTTCATCGTCAACCGCCTGAATGCCGCCTATGACGAGTTGGCTGTCTATCCCTCGGCACTGAGCGTCGAGCAGATCAGGCGCCTGCCGGTTCCGGCCGTCGCGCCCGATGCCGAAGCCTCGCTTGTAGTGCCGGCCACACGCTTCGCTGGCGACACGCAGCGCCCGCGCGTGCATCCGATGCCGCCGGCCAACTGGACCAACGAGCCGCACGGCCTGATCCGCGTCGGGAACGCCTGGCACCTGTTCTACCAGCGCACACCCAACGGTCCCTACAAGACCTTGATGCACTGGGGCCACATGACAAGTACCGACCTGGTGAGCTGGAAACACCTGCCCGACGCGCTGTGGCCCGAGCTGCAAACGGAAGACAGCGGCTTTGACATGAAGGGCATCTGGTCCGGGCACGTGATCGAGGACGGAGGCAAAGCCTTTGCCTTCTACACCAGCGTCAACCATGGCGACCGGCTGTCGGCCGCCAACCCCGGCGTGGCGATGGCCGTCAGCGAGGATCCGCAACTGCGCCACTGGCGCAAGCTCGGCCCAGTCCTGAACAGCCAGGGCCTGCGCGACTTTCGCGATCCTTTCCTGTGGAAGGAGGGCAGCACCTGGCACATGCTCGTCGGTGCTGCGCTGGAGAGCGGCGGCGGACTGCAGCACTATGTGCTGGACCGTTCGCAGGCGCGCCCTCAATGGAAGCCCCTTCGCTTCACCGACGTCGCGTGGCGCCAACTCGACAACGGCTCCGAGATCTGGGAGATGCCGGTCTTCGTGCCGCTGGGCGACGGCGTGTGGCTGCTGCTGGCCAATCCAATCGGCGGCAAGGTGAGCAAGTACGGGGAGCCCGCCACCCGCGCCGTCTACTGGACCGGCACATGGTCCGGCGACCTGTTCACGCCTTTCGACCGCAGCCCTAAGCCCCTGGACCTGCTGCCCGGTCACCTGGCACCGACGGTGGGCCGCGCCGCGGATGGCAGCCTGCGCGCGATCGGCATCGTGGACGAGCGGCGCACGC
>NZ_VIDT01000759.1 GCF_006519715.1 Ideonella azotifigens | reverse complement strand
GCCGAGAAGAACGCCGGCATCGTGCTGGCCCAGCAGACGGTGCTGACGCAGGTCGGCCAGGCGCTGCGCCTGATCAACCGCCAGTCGTCCGACCTGCTGGAAACCGCTGAAACGGTGTCCTCGCTGAAGCTGCAGACCAACGCTTCGGCGGCCGAGCTGTCCGCCGTCGGCCAGTTGGTGATGTTGACCCAGCGGATTGGCAAGAGCGCCAACGAATTCCTGACGCTGGAGGGCGTGAGCCCCGAGGCCGTGTTCCTGCTCGGCAAGGACTTGAACTCGTTCCGCGAAATCGCCGACGGCCTGTTGCACGGCAACCCCGAGCTGCGCCTGCCTGGCACCAAGGACCCGCAGACCAAGGAACGGCTGGAACAGCTGGTCGCCCAGTACGAGCAGACGCGGGCGCAGGCCAGCGCCATTCTGGGCAACCTGCAAGGCCTGGTTTCGGCACGTGAAGCCCAGACCGTGATCGTGGCCGACTCCGAGCCGCTGCGAAAAGGCCTGGAGCAGGTCCAGTCCAGCCTGGAAGGCCAGGGCGGCCTGAGCGCTGGCTACCTGCTGGCCCTGCTGCTGTCGGCTGCGGCCATCATTGCCGGCGGTGTCGGCTTCCTGCGCTTGTATGTGCGCAATCAGGCCTTGCGTGCCCAGCAGGCCGAAGGCCAGCGTCTTGCGGCCGAGGAGCAGGAGCGTGAAGCCAAGCGCGTCAACGATGCGAACCAGGCCGCGATTTTGCGTTTGATGAACGAACTGCAGACGGTGGCTGAAGGCGACCTGACGCAGCAGGCCACGGTGACGGAAGACATCACCGGCGCCATCGCCGACTCGGTGAACTACACGGTGGAAGAACTGCGCAGCCTGGTGGCCTCGGTGCAGGGCACGGCGGCCCGGGTGACGGACACCACGCAGCAGGTTGAACAGACCTCGACCGAGCTGCTGGCCGCTTCGACCGAACAGCTGCGCGAGATTCGCGAAACCGGCGAGTCGGTGCTGCAGATGGCATCGCGGATTAACCAGGTGTCCGCGCAGGCGCAGGAAACCGCGGCGGTGGCGCGCCAGTCGCTGGACGCGGCGACCACCGGCCGCAAGGCGGTGGCCGACACGATTGGCGGCATGAACACGCTGCGCGAACAGATCCAGGAGACCTCCAAGCGCATCAAGCGGCTGGGTGAGTCCTCGCAGGAGATTGGCGAAATCACCGAGCTGATTTCCGACATTACCGAGCAGACCAACGTGCTGGCCCTGAACGCCGCCATCCAGGCCGCTTCGGCCGGTGAAGCGGGCCGGGGCTTCTCGGTGGTTGCCGAAGAAGTGCAGCGGCTGGCCGAACGCTCGGCTGATGCGACGCGGCAGATCGCGGCACTGGTGAAGACCATTCAGACCGACACCCAGGACGCCGTGGCCGCCATGGAACAGTCCACGCAAGGTGTGGTGCAGAACGCCCAGCTGTCCGACGCGGCCGGTAGCGCACTGACCGACATCGACCGTGTGACGCGCGAACTGTCGTCGCTGATTGAAGGCATTTCCAGCGAAGCGCGCAGCGAAGCCGAGTCCGCCAACGTGGTGGCCGCCAATATCCAGCACATTTTCGCGGTGACCGAGCAGACCGGCGAGGGCACGCGCTCGACCGCTCAGATGGTCCATGACCTGTCGCGTTCGGCGGACGAATTGCGCCAGTCTGTGGACCGGTTCAAGATCGCCTGATGGATGCGCTGCACGGCCTGTTGGGGGTCGTGTTTTCGCGGGTCGGCGGTGCCGACGCGGTGACTCAAAGCCCGAGCCGGGCCTGACGCGAACACGCGGCGGGTCCGGCGGGCTCATTTCATGGACAGGAATTCCGGCAACACCATGGACCAAGCACAAGACCACGAACTGCCGGGTGACCTGAGCGCGCTGGCCTGGGTTCAGGATGAACTCCGCCGCACGCTGGACAACGCGCACAAGGCCTTGCGCCGCCATCTGCGCAGTCTTGAAAGCACGGCGGGCGACGAAGGCGGCGGCGCCCCGACCGCCTTGCTGCAGGCCCGCAGCCTGATCCACCAGGGCGTGGGCGCACTGGAACTGATCGGCGTGGCCGCACCGGCCCGCTTGCTGCGCGGCAGCGAGCAGGCCCTGCAACGGCTGAGCCTGGGCCAGGCGACCTTCGACCTAGCAGCGGTGCAGACGCTGGAGCGTGTCTCGTTTGCGGTGCTGGACTACCTGCGCCGCCAACTGGCCGGCAAGCCGGCCTCCGAGCTGAGCCTGTTCCCGCAGTACCGTGACGTGCTGGTGCTGGCCGGTGCCGAGCGGGTGCACCCGGCCGACCTGTGGAGCGACACGCCTGCGCTGCCGCTGCCTTCGGACAATGCGCCTTCGGCCCTGCCCGAGGCGCAGATCCGCCAGGCCATCGAGGCCAGGCTGCTGAAGTATTTCCGTGGCGACGCCGCAGCCTCGCGCC
>NZ_VIDT01000758.1 GCF_006519715.1 Ideonella azotifigens | reverse complement strand
TTCCCGGTCAAGCCGCGGGTGCAGTTGCGGCCGGACGAACGGGGCCAGCGCTGGCTGCTGTCGGTCAGCGCAAGCGACCGCTCCGGGCTGCTGTACGCGATTGCCCGCGTGCTGGGCGCGCACCAGATCAGCCTGCAGCTCGCCAAGGTCTCGACCCTGGGCGAGCGGGTGGAAGACACCTTCCTGATCAGCGGCATGACGCTGGCCCAGCCCAAGGTGCAGCTGCAGATGGAAAGCGAGCTGCTGGACGCCATCGCGCCAGCAACTTGAAGCCAACGCCAGCAACTTGATGAAGCCACGAGGCGCCCTTTCAGCGCCTCGCCTTCAGTTCACTCGCCGCTGGTGCACAGGCGGAAGTCGCCCGAGCCGTCCAGCGCGGTCACGGTCCAGCGCAGCATGCCGGCTGGCGCGGTCTTCGTCGTCACCGTGCCATCGGTGCTCACGCTGGTCGACGAGCCGATGACCTGCCATTGGCCGTCGGCAATCTTCTGCTCCAGGTAGAGGTCGAAGTCCAGCGGGTAGATCTCGTCGTGCATGAAATCGGTCTGCACCGTCATCTTCGCGCCAACCTTGCCACCGGCCGAGTCGAACTTGAAGCGTGCCGCCTGGCCGCGGTACAGCGTGCCGACGTGCTGCGTGGTACCTGATGGGCAGGCCGCGCCGGTGTAGCCGCCACCGCCGAGCTCATAGGTGGCAGTGAGGGCGACGTTGCTGTAGCTGTCGAAGCTCCTCAGGCCGATGTAGTAGGTGCCGGCCTTGGGCGTGGGGAACACGCAGGTTTCGTTGGCGCCATTGCCGAACACGTCCGAGCTGCAGTCGTATTGCCACCAGCTTGGCACCTCGCCGCGGCTGACATACATCAGCAGGTCGGCCGAGGTGCTGCCGGTGGTCGCCACTGTCAGCTTGCCGGCGCCTTCGGGCACGTCGATCTTGTAGTAGTGCATGTCGCTGTCGCCCCAGCTGCCGCTGAGGCCGGTCAGCGGCACGCCGTTGCCCAGGTCGGTCAAGGGCGACGGGGTGGACAGCTGGGCCGTCAGCGCGACGTTCTGGAAATCGGTGTTGCCTGTCACCTTCACGTACCAGGTGCCGACCTTGGGGAAGCCCTGGTCGCAGCTCATGCCGCAGCCATTGCCGTCCGGGCTGGGTTCCTGCTGGTACTTCATGGACAGGCTCACATCGCCGCTGCCGCCGGCATTGCTGACCACCAGGTGCGAGGTGCCCTTGGGCACGCTGACCTTGTAAAGCACCGAGCTGCCGGCCGCGCCGGACACCTGCGCCGGCACGCCGGACGCCAGCTTGATCGCCTTGGGCCCCTGCTGGGTGCCCAGGGTGTAGCTGGCCAGCAGCTGCGCATCGGTGTAGCCGCCGATGTAGATGCTGCTCAGCATGACCGTGTAGCGGCCGGGCTTGGGGTTGTAGAAGGTGCAGACGTCGTTGTTGCCTTCGGCGCCGGTGTAGCAGTCATAGTGCATCTTGCTGACCGGCTTGCCGGCGGCGGCCATCCACATGTCGGCATCGCCGCTGCCGCCGGTCACACTGACGGTCAGCGAGCCGGCGCCTTCGGGCACGTCGATTGTGTAGAAGCGCTTGGTGTCGCCACCGTCGCTGACGGCCAACACCGTGTCGTTGGCCAGCGCGATGGCGCCGACCGACGAGGCGGGCGTCTTGTAGGGATCCGAGGCAGCGCTGGCGGCAGCGGTGGCCAGCAGGCCCCAGGCCAGCCACGCGGGCCGGGAGAACAAGGCGAGGGACGAGGTCCGGGACTGGGACATGGGGATGAGCTCCGAAGGCAGATGAAAGCAAAAACCGGCATGCAGGCACGCCGGCAACCAATGCGGCGAAGCATGCCCAGCAGTCCGGCAACGGAGTCCTCGCCGGTCTTGGTTTTTTCTGGTTTTTGCCGGTCTCCCGGCAAGCGTGGCAAGGATTTGGCAACGGAGGCCTTTTCGAGGGCTGGCCGTGACCGCTGGCCTGTCTTTGATCCAGCGGACAATCGCCGCGATGCCCGCCTTCCTCCCATGAGTTTTTCTCCCATCCAGGTGCCGGACTGGCTGGCCCAGCCAGCGCAGTTCGATTGCGTGATCGATGTGCGCTCGCCGGCCGAGTTCGCCGACGACCACCTGCCGGGCGCCGTCAACTGGCCGGTGCTGGACGACGCCGAGCGCGCCCATGTCGGCACGGTCTACACCCAGGTCTCGACCTTCGAGGCTCGCAAGCAGGGCGCGGCGCTGGTCTCGCGCCGCATCGCCGACATGCTGGAGCGCCACGTGGCCGACAAGCCCAAGGACTGGCGGCCGCTGGTCTATTGCTGGCGCGGCGGCCAGCGCTCGGGCAGCCTGTCGCTGGTGCTGGCGCAGATCGGCTTTCGCACCCGCCAATTGCAGGGCGGCTACAAGGCCTTCCGGGCCCAGGTGCGCGAAGACCTGGCCACCCT
>NZ_VIDT01000757.1 GCF_006519715.1 Ideonella azotifigens | reverse complement strand
CGTGCGCGGCGGCCAGTGTGTCGGCGGCCTGCGCGATCAGCGCCAGGCGCAGGGACAGGTCGATGGCCGCGATGCCGCCGCCCTGTTCGCACCAATGGGCCAGGTTGCCGCCGGCGATGAAGGGGCATTCGATGAACCAGGGCGGTTCGTCGAGGTTCCAGTCGAGGATTTCCAGCAGGTGCTCGCCGGCGCCGGGCGCCTCGCGCAGCAGGCGGAACACGGTGACTTCGCGCTTCAGGGCGCGCAGGCCGTCGGCATCGCGCGCGAACTTGAACACGCGCGGCTGCCCGGTCTTGGCATGGCGGGCCAGCCAGACCTCGTTGCGTCCGCCGCTGCTGAGCTTCTCGCGCAGCACCCAGTGCGGGCGCAGCGGTGGCATTTCGCCAGCGGCCAGGCCGGGCGCAAAGTCTGGCGTGTCCACCGGCGCGGCGTCGGCCTGGGCCTTCACCGACACCGGCGCGACCAGCCGATAGCCCTGGCCGTAGACGGTGCGGATCAGCGCCTGGTCCTCATCGCGCAGCGCCTGGCGCAGCTTGGCCACCGTCTTGGTCAGCACCGATTCCGAGGGGATGCGGCCGGGCCACACCGCCTCGATCAGTTCGTCCTTGGTCACCAGTTCGCCGGCATGGTGCAGCAGGTGCACCAGCAGCTCCAGCGGGCGAGCCTCGGCGGCGACCAACTCGCCGTCCACGCTGAGTTCCAGGCGGCGCTCGTCCAGCGTGCAGCTTCCGAAAGACCACAGCAGCGGGCCGGAAGCCCGAAAGTCGTCCGCCTCGGCTGCCAACGCCGGTTTCTCCCATTTCATCGCTTGCGCCCCCGGCTCGCATGCCGTCTGGTGACTTCGGTAGGAATTGTTCGGAATCGGGGAAGGATTGGCCCCGGGGTTCCGCCTGAAATCGTACCGGCAGGTGCCGTCATCTCGGCACCAGGGAACAGCCATGAACATGTTTCAAAAGGTGGGTAGGGTCTTGGGCCTGACCCTGGCATTGACCGTTGCCGCCTGCGGTGGTGGTGGTGGCGGGGACTGCCTGGCGTATTGCGCCAAAGCCCATGAGAGCAGCGTGGTGCAGGGCGCCGGAGGGTACCCGGGACGATTCCGAGTCGAGGTCTACACGCCCTGATGGGGCCAGTGCTGCGCCGCCTGAGCCTGGCCAGGACTCAGGCCTGAGCAGCCTTCAGCGGACCCTGGCCATTGAAGAGGTCGAAGATGAATGACGAAATCATCCAGAAGTTGTCCACGTGGGCCATTCTTGCGGTCATCGCCATCGTGCTGTTCGCCTTCGCAAGGCTGGTGCTTGAAAACTTCTGGTTCATTCTTGCCATGGCCGGAGCTGTCGTGGCCGCCTGGTTCGTGTATCTCAAGCTGAAGCAGGGGGAGGAATGAAATGTCAGATCCCGCAACTGTGCCAGTCCATCGGCCATACCTGATGCAAGGGCAAGGCGCGACGCCGCCAGACGGGCCCAAGCCTTCGGATACCTCTTTGCAGGACACTGCCGGACGCTTCTTCATGCATTGGGTCTGCGCGTCATTCGGATTCTTCCTGCGCACCCTGCTGCCTGTGGTCCAGAAATGGCAGGATCCATCTGCGCCGGTCGAGTTTCCCAGGTGGTGGGCTTTTTCGATATTTGCGCTGTTGATCTGCCTGCTGGCGGGGGCCATCAACTCCAACATGCCGGTGAAACCGCGTGAGCTTCTGAAAAGCATCGGCCTTGGTTTTGCGCTGGACGCAGCGGCTGTGCTGAGCAAGATCCCCATCCACTGATGTGAAGGCGGCGACGGCGGTGCGTTTGTCGCACACTCGGGTCATGCACCCGATTGCGCCTGCATTCCTCCGCCGCCGTGAACTGCTGGCCTGTGCCGGCGCTGCCCTGCTGCCACTGTCCGGGCGTGCCCAGGTGCACTTCCCTGACAAGCCCATCCAGCTGCTGGTGCCGTTCGGGCCGGGAGGCGTGGCCGACATCACCGCGCGCACCGTTGCCGAGGTCATGGGCAAGCGCCTGGGCCAGCCGTTTGTGATCGACAACCGGCCCAGCGCCGGCAGCATCGTCGCCAGCCAGGCGGTGGCCACTGCCAAGCCCGATGGCCACACGCTGCTGCTGATGAGCAACGCCCACGCCGTCAGCGTGGCGCTGTTCAACAAGCTGCCCTACGACCCGGTGAAGGCCTTTGCGCCCATCAGCACCTTCGGCTATTTCGACCTGGGTTTTTTCGTGCAGGCGGGGAGCCGCTTTACGTCGTTGAAGGACGTGATCACCCATGCCAAGGCGCATCCGGGCAAGCTCAATGTGGGCACCATCGCGGTGGGCAGCACGCAGCACCTGGCGGCCAAGCTTTTCGAGACGGTGGCCGGGCTGGACCTGCTGGTCGTGCCCTACAAGGCCAGCCCGGCGGTGCTGACGGCGCTGCGGGCTGGCGAGATCGACCTGGCGGTCGAG
>NZ_VIDT01000756.1 GCF_006519715.1 Ideonella azotifigens | reverse complement strand
CGACGCAGACCTTGAGGCCGCGGCGCGCGGCCGTGTAGGCGTGGGCCAGGCCGACGATGCCGGCGCCAACGACGATGAGGTCGTAATGCAATGGGTGAGTTGAAGAGCAGGTCACGTTCGATTCAGGCGTCTCAATGTGCAGGTGCCCGCCAGGCCTGGGTGCGGCGCTGGGCCCAGGCGGACAGCGCCATGTACAGCAGGCTGACCACCGTGGAGGTGGCAACGATCAGCACCGCCATGGCCGAGGCCGGGCCGATCTCGCCCGCGTCGTCGAGGTTCAGGATGGCCACCGAGGCCAGCTTGGAATTGGGCGTGTAGAGGAAGACCACGGCCGAGATCGTCGTCATCGCGTTGACGAAGAAGTAGCGCGACACGTCGATCAGCGCCGGCAGGCAGATCGGCAGCGTGACGCGCCAGAAGGTGCGGTAGAACGGCACTTTCAGCGAGGCCGACACGGCTTCGAATTCAGGGTCGATGGCCTTCAGCGCGGTGACCAGGGTCAGGTGACCGGTGGTGTAGAAGTGCACCACCGTGCACAGCACCAACAGCGCAAAGGTCTGGTACAGGCCATTCAGCGGGTTGCCCGGCGCGTTGAAGAAGAAGATGCAGCCCAGGCCCAGCACTAGGCCAGGCACCGCCATCGGCAGCATGGCCATCAGCCGCAGCAGCGGGCGCAGCGCGTCCAGCCCGCGCGTCTTCTCCATCAGGTAGGCGCCGATGAAGACCACCACCGGGCCGATCAGCGCAGTGCTGGCGGCCAGCTTCAGGCTGTTGATCAGTGCGTCGCCAAGCTCGGCGTCCACCAGGCCCATGGTGTAGTGCTGCAGGCTCAAGGAAAGGTTGTAGGGCCAGAAGCTGACGAAGGAGGCGAACACGGCCATGCCGAACATGGCCAGCATCAGCGCGGCGATCAAGCCGCAGTAGGCGGTCATCAGCGCATCGAAACCCGGCGCGCGGCGCGGCACCAGCGCCACGGCACGGGCACTCAGCAAAGCCATCTGCCGGCGCTGCACGAAGTGGTCGACAACGAAGGTCAGCACGGCGGGCGCGAGCAGCAGCAGCGCGACCACCGCGCCACGCTGGAAGTCCTGCTGGCCGATGACCAGCTTGAAGACATCGGTGGCCAGCACGTTGTAGTCGCCGCCCACCACCTTGGGCACGCCGAAGTCGGTGATGACCAGCGTGAAGGTGACCATCGCGGCCGAGATCAGCCCGTAGCGCGCGCCTGGCAGCGTGATGGTGAAAAACCTGCGCCAGCGCGTGGTGCCCAGCGCGTCGGCCGCTTCGTAGAGCCGGGCATCGGCCAGCGACAGCGCGGTCACCAGGATCATCAGCGTGTGCGGGAACACCGCGAAGCACTCGGCCAGCACGATGCCGGACGCGCCGTAGATGCCGTCGAAACCCAGCGCAAGCCAGAAGTCCTTGGCCATGCCCTGGTTGCCGAACCAGTAGATCAGCGAGATGGCCGACAGCAGCGACGGCGCCAGCAGCGGCAGCAGGCTGATGGTGCGGAACAGGCCCTTGAGCGGCATCATGCTGCGGGTCAAGGCATAGGCAAAACCAAACGCCAGCGGCAGCGTGAGCAGCACCACCAGCACCGACACGAAGACGCTGTGGCCCAGGCTTTGCAGCAGCGCGGGTGAGCCCAGGTAGCTGACAAAGGCACCCCAATGGCTGCTGTCGCCGGACGTGGGCCTGAAAGCCTGGGCCAGCAGCGCCAGCAGCGGGCCGATCAGGCCGACCAGCAGCAGCGCGGCAACCGCCAGCAGTCCCAGGTGGGCAATGCGGTCCGTCCAGTGCACCCGCTGGCGCGGCGCGCTGGCCACCAGCACGGCGCCAGCCTGGTCGGGAAACAGCAAGCGTTTGAGCAACATGCGCTTCGGCTCAGCTTGCGGCCGGGAACACGCGCAGCCGATCGGTGCGCAAGGCAAAGCGCAGCGTGCGGCCTTCGCTGACCTCGAACTCGTCCATCTGGTTCAGCGAGAACTGCAGCAGCAGCGTCTCGGTCAGGCCGTCCACGCGGATCGTCGCGAGGCAGTTGCCGCCCAGGAACTCGACGTGCTCGACCCGGCCTCCGCACAGACCAGGCGTGTCAGCCGCCAGTGGGCCGACGACGCGGTCCTCCGGCCGCAGGTACAGCAGCACTGGCGCGCCGGGCCGGAAGTCGCTGCCCTGGCCTGCGGGGCATTGCCAACGGTGTGCGCCGCAGCGGAACCAGCGGTCGCCCTCCGCCACCGCTGGCAGCCGGTTGACCTTGCCGACAAACTCGGCCACGAAGGCCGAAGCCGGCTCGCGGTAGATCTGCAGCGGCGTGCCGACCTGCTCGATGCGGCCGCGGTTCATCACCACGATGCGGTCGGCCACCGAGAGGGCCTCTTCCTGGTCGTGCGTGACCATGATGGTGGTGAGGCCCAGCTGGCGCTGCAGCGCGCGGATCTCGTTA
>NZ_VIDT01000755.1 GCF_006519715.1 Ideonella azotifigens | reverse complement strand
ACAGCACGGGCGGCGCGAGGTCCAGCCCGGCCACCGTCCAGCCCGCTTCCAGCAGCGCCCTGCCGATGGCCAGGCCGATGCCCGAGCTGCTGCCGGTGAGCACCGCGAGCGGGGTGTCATTCGGCACGGATCTTCCCCTCGGTGATGATGCGCTGGGACAGCAGCATGTCCTCGTGCTGGAAGTGCGCAAAGTCCTCGATGGAGCCTGGCGTCAACAGCAGGCCCTGCGCCGGCAGCCGCTCGGGCATCTCGCCGGCCGTGAGGGCCTTGTTGACCTCGGCATTGAGCCGCGTGGCCATGTCCTTGGGCAGGCCGGCCGGGCCCCACAGGCCGTACCAGCTGTAGAACTCGTAGCCCGGCACCGTTTCGCCCACGGTGGGCAGCTCGGGCTGGCTGGCCAGCCGGTTCTTGGAGGTCACCGCCAGCACCTTCAGCTGGCCCGCCTTGGCAAACGGCACCGAGCCCAGAATGGGATCGATGAAGGCGTCGATCTGGCCGCCGATCAAGTCCTGGTAGGCCGGCGCCGAGCCCTTGTACGGCACGATCAGGTATTCCATCTGGCCCGCACGCCGCAGCAGCTCGGTGCTGAGATGGCCCGCCGAACCGGTGGAGCCAATCGCAAAGGTCAGCTTGCCGGGATTCTGCTTGCCGTAGGCCAGCAGGCCCTTGATGTCGTTGAAGGGCAAGTGCTTGTTGACCGAGACCGCCAGCGGCGCCTTGGCCACCAGCGCCAGCGGCGTGAAGTCCTTCACCACGTCGTAGACGGGGGTCTTCTGCGTCATCGGGGTGGTGGTGAAGGTGGACGCGGTGAACAGCAGCGTGTAGCCATCGGCCGGCGCACGCGCCACCATGCCCGCGCCCAGCGTGCCGGCGCCGCCAGGGCGGTTGTCAACGATCACCGTCTGGCCCAGCTGCTGCCCGAGCTTCTGGGCCAGCATGCGCCCCACCACGTCCAGCGTGCCACCGGGCGGGAACGGAATGATCATCGTGATCGGCTTGGCCGGCCAGGCCTGGGCCGAAGCCGTGCCGGCCACGCAGGCCAGCGCTGCCGCGGCCATCCCGCGGATGAATTGTTGGCGTTGCATCGTGTTGTCTCCTGATTTTTTGTCTGAGATCTCTGGCGCACCCGGCGCTGCCGCACTCAGCGCTGCAGCAGCCCCGCGTTGGCCAGCGCCGCGCGCAGCGCCGCCACTTCCGCATCGGTGGGCATCTCGGTGGGCGGGCGCACGGTGGGCGCGTCCAGCACGCCTGCCAGGTACATGCCCATCTTCATGCGGGCATGGGCCTCGCCGGTGGGCTCGCCGCCGCCGTACACGGCATCCTTGAGCGGCGTGATCAAGGCCTGCGCCGCCTGGGCCTTCTTCAGGTCGCCGGCCTTCACGGCTTCCCACAATTCGTGGATGAGGCCCGGGATGAAGGTGGCGAAACCCACCAGCGCGCCGTCCACGCCCTGCACCATGGAGGCCAGCAGGTACTCGTCGTGGCAGGTCAGGATGACCTTGCTCGGGTCTGCCTGGCGGATCGCGGCAATGTCGGCGGCGTACTTGTTCATGTCGCGCTGGCCCACCTTGAAGGCGGCCACGCTGGGCAGCTTCGCCAGCTCGGCCATGGTGGCCGTGCTGTACGAGGCACGGGTCCAGGCAGGGTAGACATGGGCCACCAGGTCCAGGCCCACCGAGGCAATGGCCTCGAAGTACTGCATCACATGGTCCGGCCGGAAGCCAAAACGCAGCCAGTGGTGCGGCGGCATCACGTCCAGCGCCTTGGCGCCGGCCTCGCGGGCCATGGCGGCCTGCTCCGTCGCATCGCGAATGCCTTCGCAGACGATGGACGAGATCACCGGCAGGCGCCCCTGCAGCTCGCTGGCGACAATGCGCGTGACCTCGGCACGCTCGCGCGGCAGCAGGGAGAACACCTCCCCGGTGTGGCCGTTGGTCATCACCGCCACCACACCGGGCTGGCCGGCCAGCCAGGACGCGTGCTTGCGCAGTGCGGGTTCGTCGATGCGGTGATCGCTGGTGAAGGGGCAGGCGATCGCGGGAATGATGCCGCGGTAGTTCGCAATGGTGGCCATGGGGCGTGTCTCCTGTTGAATAATCGCTGCCCATCTTGCGTGAGGCCGAAGCGGCTTGCCAATGCTGCTTCAGCCTTCTTCGATGCTCCCAAAGCACTGCCCATGAAGTCCCTTCGCTCACGTCGATCCCCCTGTCCGAGGGGCGCAGCGGCAGCTTGGTGTCGCCCCGCGAGGCCGGCATGAACTTCCTCTGGCTGGAAGACTTCCTGGCCCTGTCCGCCAGCGGCAATTTCTCGCGCGCGGCCGAAGAACGCCACATGACCCAGCCGGCCTTCAGCCGCCGGGTGCGGGCGCTGGAGGAATGGCTGGGCGTGGTGCTGTTCGACCGCAGCACCCAGCCCGCGACGCTGACCGAGACCGGCGAGTGGTTCCGCA
>NZ_VIDT01000754.1 GCF_006519715.1 Ideonella azotifigens | reverse complement strand
CGACGAAGAAGCCGACGCCACCGACGAGACGCGGCCTGCGATGTGGAACGCCACCTGGCGCAACACGCTGAAGGCCATCGACAAGGGCCTGCCCGAACGGGACAACCTGCTGCTGGACATCAGCCACGACGAGCAGCGCTACCTGATCTATTCCGAGGGCAATGGCCAACCAGGCGAGTACTACCTGGGCGACCGGCGCAGCGGCGAGCTGACCCTGCTGGCAGAGACCTACCCGGACCTGGACCCGGACCGCTTGGCGCACAAGGTGCCGGTGACGCTGAAGGCGCGCGACGGGCTGCCGCTGGTCGCATTTGCCACGCTGCCGCTGGGCCGCAAGCTCGGTGACGCCGGCCCGCCGCTGCCCACCGTGCTGCTGCCGCACGGCGGACCCAACAGCCACGACGACACCGGCTTCGACCCCTGGACCGCCTTCCTCGCCGACCGCGGCTACCTGGTGCTGCAGGTCAATTTCCGGGGCTCGGACGGCTACGGCTATGCGCACAAGGCCGCCGGCCTGCAACGCTGGGGCCTGGAGATGCAGGATGACCTGAGCGACACGCTGCTGTGGGCCACCGGCCAGCACCTGGCCGACCCGGCGCGCGTCTGCATCGTCGGCGCCAGCTATGGCGGCTATGCGGCGCTGATGGGCGTGGTGAAGACACCCGAGCTGTACCGCTGCGCGGTGAGCTTCGCCGGCGTGTCCGACCTGCCGGACCTGATCGCCACCGAGAGCCTGTACCACGGCGGCCTCGAAGAAGCCGAGCGCACCATTGGCAAGGCCTGGGGCGACCGCGAGCGCCTGCGCGCCACCTCGCCGGCGCGCCAGGCCGGAAGCATTCGCGTGCCGGTGCTGCTGGTGCATGGCACGGCCGACCGCGTGGTGCCGGTCGACCAGAGCCAGACCATGGCCAGCGCGCTGAAGAGCGCCGGCAAGACCTACCGCTACGTGGAGCAGGAAGGTGGCGACCACCACCTCAGCCGGGAAGCGCACCGGCTGGCGTTTTTCACCGAGCTGGAGACCTTCCTGGACCAGCAGTTGCAGCCGCAGAAGGCGCGCGACTGAGGTCGGCGAAGTGAAAGAGACAGGTGGCCGGCGCCCTGGGCCGGTGCCACCGGTCCCTTCAGGCCACGGCATGCGGCCGAAGGATCTCCACCTGCCGCCGGGTCAGCAGCGGCAGGATGCGGTCGACGACCACGGCCCGGTAGTGGGCTGACTCCCGGTGCGCCTGGAGTGACGCATCGTCACGGTAGTGTTCCAGCAGCAGCACCTCGCCGAGTTTCGCGATCGCCTGGAAGACTTCGTAGCCCAGGCAGCCCGGCTCGGCCAGCGTGGCCTCGCGGACTTCCGCCACATGGCGCAACACCTCGTCTACAGCCTCCAGCGGCATCTGCCAGCGGGCCACGATCACGATGGGGGTGACGACCGCGTTCATCACGCCACCGCCTTGCCGCTCAGCGCCTGGACGATGGCTTGGCCGACCAGCGTGCCCGAAGCCGGGTTCTGCCCGGTGATCAGCCGGCCGTCCACGGCCAGCTTGGGCCGCCACGGTTCGGCCGATTCGTAGAGGCCGCCTTCGTCGCGCAGCGCGCTTTCCAGGTCGAAGGGCACATCCGCACGGGCATAGCCGTCTTCCTCGGCGGTGGAGAACCCGGCAACCTTGCGCCCACGCACCAGCGGCGAACCGTCCGCCAGCTTCACGCCCAGCAGCGCAGACGGGCCATGGCACACGGCAGCGACGACCTTGCCGCCGTCCCAGGCGCGGCGCACGGCGGCCTGCACCTCCGGGTTGCCGGTGATGTCCACCATCGGGCCCAGGCCGCCGGGGAAGAACACCGCGTCGTAGTCCAGCACGTCCACCTCGGACAGCTTGCGGCTGCGGGCCAATCGGCGGTAGGAGTCGCTGGCCAGGAACTCGGCCTGCGCCGCGTCGCTGCCGTCGAAGCCATCCTCCGGTGGCTTGCCGCCTTGCAGCGAGGCGTATTCGACTGCGATGCCGGCCTTGTCCAGCACCTCGAAAGGGTGTGCGATCTCGGGGAAGAAGAAACCGGTGGCGCGATTGTTCGGGCCGATCACAGCTGCGTTTGTCACAACAAACAGAACATGCTTGACACTCATGACACTCTCCTATTTCGGTTGACACCCGGCGACTCCGGGATGAAACGAAGATTAAGGAAAGCGGCACCTGCACGGTAGACGCGCGGAAGTTGACTGATTGTCTTATCTGATCTGACAATCAAGCCATGAGCACCCACCCATCGCCCATCCTGGACGAACTGCGCGCGATGGCCGTCTTCGCCACCGTGGTCCGCAGCGGCAGCTTCTCGGCCGGTGCGCGGGCGTTGGGCCTGACCCGCGCGGTGGTGAGCCACCATGTGGCCAGCCTGGAAGCCAAGCTGGGCGTGCCGCTGGCCCAGCGCAGCACGCGCAGCTTCAGCCTCACACCCGCCGGCGAA
>NZ_VIDT01000753.1 GCF_006519715.1 Ideonella azotifigens | reverse complement strand
AGACGGCAGCTGGACCCTCAACACCTACGACGACGCGCACCGCCTCACCGACGTGAGCAGCTCGGACGGCAACAGCGAGCACTACGAACTCGACAACGCCGGCAACCGGACCAGCGAGAGCTACTACAAGGGCACCGACGTGGCCACCAGGACCCTTGTCAAGACGGTCACGCGCAGCTACGACGCACTCGGACGCATGCAGAGCGTCTCCGGTCTGCAATGAGCCGCCCCAACAATCACATGCGGAGGAAACCCATGACAAACACGTACTGGCGAGCCGCATGCTCAACAGGATCACATGCAGACGGTGACCTTAAATCTACAAAAAATCTACGGTTTACTGCGGGTTCAGATATTTCCCGACTACTTTGTCGAATGAGATTTATTTACCGCAAAGGTTCAACGCAATTTGGCAGCGCGGTAGTAGATCGGAATTATCTCGCGCTTGCGACGTTTATTGCTAGTGTTTGGATCATCCCGCAAAGTGCGATCGCCTGGAGTTGCACTAGCGATGGACAACTCTATGACTGCCAACGCCCAATCCCAGGAACTTATTCCGGGGATGTATCCCATCAATGGATTGGATGGGTGCGAAATGTTACGGCGGGGCCACGAAAAGCCTCCATTATTAAGCCGCTTGAGACCGCGATTAGTGAGGAAACTGCAAAAAGCCTATTAAGCTATCGATCAGTCTACTCCCAATGTTCGGGTACCGACGGCAAGCCATTGCAAACTGTCATGCGCGGCTCTGACGTCCCAAGCGCTGCATCAGACTTCTATGTCTACCAGAGTGGGGAGTATTATTTCGGTGAAAGTATAAATTGGTGCCAAAATGGATCCATCAGGGTAACTTACCCTATCCAAGGTGAATATAGTGCGCGATTTAATATTCCTCGTATTGACCAATGTGCGCCAGGGACGATTAAATGGGACTGGGATTATGGCAACCTCGGACATGACACGGATTTAGTAGACTATGCCATTTGCTATATTCCCGTAGAGCAGTCCTGTCCAGCGTTTGGCGATCCAATAACCGCAACCGGCACAAAATTTCAAACGGAGGTGGATTGGTCTGAGCCAAATGCATTTCTTCAATTAAGGCGGACATATGTAAGTTCCCCCAGATTCGATGGGGGCGCTATGGGGGCATATACATTAGGCAGACTTATGCCGAACTGGCGATTTGGCTTTCAAAGCTATATTGGATTTGATGGCGACCAAGTCACAGTTTTTCGAGAGGACTCCAAGTCTGTGAGCTTTGCAAAAATTGGCAACGACCTCGTTCCGGTCGTGCCAGGAAAAACAGCGCTTACTCAGCTTGCAAGCGGAGATTTTCTATTCAGATCAGGCGATAACTTATTCGAGATTTATGATCCAACTGGAAAACTCCAAAAGATAGTTGGATCAGCTGGTTTGAATGCAACATTGAACTATACCAACTCCGGTGAGATATCAAGCATTGTCGATGGGTTTGGTAGAAGTTTGTTGTTTCATTATTACAAATTAGATGATGGGGATGGCGTCATGTATAGCTATCTGGATTCAGTTTCGTTGCCGGATGATTCCCTTGTTGATTATGGTGTGCTATCTCCGAGGGGGGTGCTATCCTCCGTCAATTACGCGGACGGATCTGGCCGGTCATATGGGTACGCTGATATGGGCGGAAAAGGTCCTCTGCTACTTACTCAAGTAAACGATGAGGAGGGTGCTTCGTTTGGTACAAAATATTCAAGCAGTGGGATGTCGATTGCAACCAGTGCGCCTCGTGATATTGACGACTGGGCCATAGTTGACAAGCGTGTATCGGGTTCCGGAGATATAATTGTTACAGACCCACTCGCGCAGGAATTACGACTTAGCTATTCCAAAGTGAATGGTCGATCACTACTTGGTGGGCAAAGCCGACCAGGAGGCAGCGGATGCAGCGCCAATGTCAGCAGCCAAAGCTACGATGCAAACTCGAATGTGACGAACAAGGTGGACTTTGGAGGAAACAGGTCTTGCTTTGCATACAACACGAGCCGCAACCTGGAGACGGCCCGAATCGAAGGCCTGAGCGGAGCAACTGCGTGTCCAGCGGACGTGGCCAGCTACAGCGTGGTCTCAAGCGCCACAGCACCGCAGCGCAAGGTAACGACGCAGTGGCATCCGGTGTGGAACCTGCAGACCCGCGTGGCCGAGCCCAACCTGATCACCACCACGGTCTACAACGGCCTGCCGGACCCCATCGCTGGCGATACACCGGTGTGCGCCCCCGACGCACCCCTGCTGCCCGACGGCAGCAAGATCGCCGTGGTCTGCCGGCGCTATGAAGAGGCCACCACCGACACGCTGGGCAACGTCGGCTTCGCCGCCACGGTGACCGAGCGGCGCAGCTGGAGCTACACGTACAACGTGTATGGGCAGATGCAGATTGAGACCGACCCGCGCGGCAAGCGCACGACGTACAAGTAT
>NZ_VIDT01000752.1 GCF_006519715.1 Ideonella azotifigens | reverse complement strand
GCGACACCTGGCAGCGCTTGTATGCCGAAAGCATCGAGTGCTTTGGCCCGTATCGCACCGCGCGCGGCGCCACCAAGCCGGAGGGTTTCGAGGTGTGCAACGTGGTGCCGGAGCCGCCGCCCACGCGCTGCAGGCTCCGCATTCCATAGGGGGTGTTCAGCGTTGCTGTGGGCCACCCCTGCTCGCCGGGGGCCACCGACCAACACGCCATCACCACCAGGCAGGCGGCGCCGAGTCTGCCCAGTTTGCGCAAGCGACACCGAGTAGCCACCCAGCGCCTGGCTTGCCCGACGCTTCTCACGCCACCGGCTGCTCGCGCATGCGCTTGATGTCGCGCTGCGGTGGGGCGCCAAAAAGGCGGCTGTAGTCGCGGCTGAACTGCGAGGCGCTTTCGTAGCCTACGCGCACTGCCGTGCTGCTGGCGTCCAGATCGTGGTTCAGCATCAGTTGCCGCGCCTCTTGCAGGCGCAACTGTTTCTGGTACTGCACCGGGCTCATGCCGGTCAGGCCGCGAAAGTGCTGGCGGAAGGTCGAGGGGCTCATGTGCACGCGGGCAGCGAGCTGGTCGATCAACACGTCGCGGGTGAAGTTCTGCTTGAGCCAGGCCAGTGCGCGGGCGACCTGGTGGCTAGGCGAGCCTGCTGCCACCAGCTGCCGCAGCAAGGGGCCATGCGGGCCGCACAGCAAGCGCACCATGATTTCCTGCTGGACCAGCGGCGCAAGCGGTGCCAGCAGCGCGGGCTCGTGCAGCAGCCGCACCAGGCGGATCAAGGCCTCCAGCAGCGGCGCCTCCAGCGCACAACGCGAGATGGCCAGCGGCGAGTGCTCGCGCGCCACCGGCGGCAGGTCCAGCTCGGCGGCGACCTGCACCAGCGCGCGCGCGTCCAGCGCCAGCCAAAGGCCCAGATAGGGCTCGGCAGCGCCAGCCCGGGTGATGTGCGCCACCACGGGCAAGTCCACCGTGGTCAGCAGCGAATGGCCAGGCCCGTAGGCGATCACTTCCTCGCCCAACGCCACCTGCTTGGCACCCTGCGCCACCACGCCCAGCCCCAGCCCGTAGATGCAGGGCATGGGCTCGGAGTGGAGACTGCGTCGATACAGCGTCAGGCAGGGCAGTGCTGTCGTGCGCTCGCCATCATTTTGGGCAATCCGCCCGATCTCATGGGCCAGGGTATCGATGGACATCGATCGATCAGCACGGGGATGTGCCGGGGTAGAACAGAATGACCACGTCGCGAACATGCCCTGTGGCTGAGGCTGACGACGGGGACGGCCAGTACGCACTCTAATGCCGGCCAGGCGCGGCCTCCCATTCTTGACGACGATGTGTCGGATCAGGCAAGACAAGCGTCGAAAACGGCAATTGCCATCCCGGCCAAACAGGGACACTCTGTTGCGCCGACCCTGGGGCACCACCGCCTTCAGCATGAGGCGGCGGTGAAGCCGCGCCCCCTCACGCAGGTGCCCGCCCCAGCCCTCGCCCCTATACCTCTTGGAGAACCGCTCATGAACACGCTCAACGTCAACGGCCGGGAGCACACGGTCGACATCGACCCCAGCACCCCCATCCTCTGGACGCTGCGTGACACGCTGGGCATGACCGGCACCAAGTTCGGCTGCGGCGCGGCGCTGTGCGGCGCCTGCACGGTGCACCTGGACGGCAACGCCATCCGCTCCTGCATCACGCCCATCTCGGCCGCCGCCAGCGGCAAGATCACCACCATCGAGGCCATCACCGACGGCAGCGACAAGGTCGGCGCCGCCGTGCATGCGGCCTGGGTCAAGCATGACGTGGCCCAGTGCGGCTACTGCCAGAGCGGCCAGATCATGAGCGCCACGGCCTTCCTGAAGTCGCTGCCCAAGGGCAAGCAGCCCACGGCCGCTGAAATCGACGCGGCCATGGCCGGCAACATCTGCCGCTGTGGCACCTACGCGCGCATCCGTTCGGCCGTGGCCGATGCGGCCAAGCACATCGCCTGAAAGAGGATTCCCCATGCTGACCGAAGCTCATCGCCATGAACTGCCGCGTGCGCTGCAGGAAATCCTCAACCGCCAGCAAGCCGACGCGCCCGCCACGCTGCCGCGCCGCAGCTTCCTGAAGCTGGCCGGCGCAAGCGGCTTTGCGCTGGGCGCCTTTCCCACCCTGGGGCTGGCGCAGGCCGACGCCACTGCAGCCAAGCCGCTGGCGCCGACCCAGCAGCCTTCGGCCTTCGTCGAGATCGCCACCGACGGCACGGTCACCGTGATCATCAACCGGCTCGATTTCGGCCAGGGCGTGCAGACGGCGCTGCCGATGATCCTCGCCGAGGAACTTGATGCCGACTGGGCCAAGGTGAGCAGCCGCCACGGCAGCAACAACGGCGCCTATGTGGACCCGGTGATGGGCCTGCACCTGACCGGCGGCTCGAACTCGATCAAGAACAGCTTCACGCAATACCGCGAGCTCGGCGCCCGTGC
>NZ_VIDT01000751.1 GCF_006519715.1 Ideonella azotifigens | reverse complement strand
CGCTGGCGGTCGTGCTGGTGCGGGGCAACCATGACCTTCGCGCGGGCGACCCGCCGCCGTCTTTGGGCATTCACGTGGTGGACGAACCCTGGCCGCTGGACGAGGCCGGCGACTGGCTGGCTTGCCATCACCCGCAGCGCTTGCCTGGCAAGCGCGTGCTGGCGGGCCACCTGCACCCGGCTGCGACGCTGCAAGGCCCGGGGCGCGACCAACTGCGCATGCCGTGTTTCTGCCTGGACCGGACCGGTCCGGACGACGCCGGACTGCTGGTGCTGCCGGCTTTCGGCGAATTCACCGGCGGCGCGAGCGTGGCGCCGGCTCCGGGGCGGCAACGCTTTGCGGTGGCGGGTGATGCCGTCTGGGCGGTGCCTTGAATGCGAGACATCTGACGCGGTTCCGGGCCGCGGTTTACGCATCTTTACGGCGCGCTCAAGCCGGACCAACACGTGGCCGCGAGCATTCACTCCACGCTGTGCCAATGCAACAGCACGAGAGGACACACGATGAAGAACACGACTTCGCGCCAGGTTCGCCTGGTCGGCCTGGGCCTGCTGCTGTCGCTGATCGGCGGGCTGGGCCTGGTGGCCATGGCTTCTGCGCACGAAGCGCCGGGCCAGATGCAGCCTGCGCAGCAGCAGGAGCGTCCGCATCCCGGGGCCGGTAGCATGCCCCGCGGTGGCTTCATGCCCGCGATGATGATGGTAGGCCGCGGTGGTGGCCTGCCACCCGAAGGCCCGCCGCTGGACCATTTGCTCGACGAGCTGAAGGCCACGCCCGAGCAGCGCGCCGAGCTGCGCAAGATCGTCGGCGCGATGCGGGACGACGTGAAGGCCCTGCACGAGGCCGGCCGCGGCGAGCATGAGCAACTGGGCAAGCTGTTCACCCAGCCGACCGTGGACCCGGCGGCAGTCGAGGCCTTGCGCCAGCGGGCAATGAGCCGCGAGGACAGCATCAGCCGCCGCGTGACCCAGGGCATGCTGGCCGCCAGCAAGGTGCTGACGCCGGAGCAGCGCCAGCAGATGGGCGAACGCCTGGCGCACATGGGACATGACGGCGAGCCGCACGGTCGCCCCGGTCCCGGCCCGGACGGCCGGCCCGATGCTGGCCCCGATGCCCGTCCGGGCACTCCGCGCAGCTGAGCCAGGAGGGCGATACCATGACGTTTGCCCAACAAACCGTGCGCCTCGCCCGCCAGGGCGGCCCTGGCCTCGGTGCACCGATCGAGATGTCTGCAGCCAAACTCCTGCTGATCGACGACGACACCCGGCTGACCGCGATGGTGGGTGACTACCTGCGCGGCCACGGCTTCGACGTTGAAACCGCCAGCTCGCTGGCCGAGGGCCGCGTGAAACTGCGTGGCACCCCGGTCGATGCGCTGGTCCTTGACCTGATGTTGCCCGACGGCGACGGCCTGGACCTGACGCGCGAACTGCGCGCCGACGCCAGGCTGCGCCGCCTGCCGCTGCTGATGCTCACGGCCCGCGGCGAGCCGATGGACCGCATCGTCGGCCTGGAGATCGGCGCGGACGACTACCTGCCCAAGCCTTTCGAGCCGCGCGAGTTGCTGGCTCGCGTCAAGGCCTTGCTGCGCCGCGCAGCCCCTGACCAGGTCAGCGAGGAACTGCTGCGCTTTGGCCGGCTGGAGATCGACCTGGGCGCCCGCGAGGCCCGGCTGGACGGCAAGCGCTGCGACCTGACCGGCCACCAGTTCGAGCTGCTGGTGGTGCTGGCACAGAGCCCCGGCCGGGTGCTGAGCCGCGACCAGATCATGGATGCGCTGAAGGGCCACCCGATGGAAGCCTTCGACCGTTCGATCGACGTGCACATCTCGCGCATTCGCTCGGTGATCGAGGACGACGTGAAGAACCCGAAGCGGGTGCTGACGGTGCGCGGCACCGGCTACGTCTTTGCCCGCAAGCAGGATGCCGATTGAGGCTTGCATCCCGCGGCCCTGCCTGCCCCACTTCCCCTGGAGATTGACGCTGCCGGCCTTGCGCCGGCAGTTGTCGTGAAGACGCCTTGAAATCCCTCTACCTGCGCATCTGGCTCACCGTGGTGGCCGCCCTGGCCTTGTTTGCGCTGGTTTCCGGCTGGCTGCTGCAGCGGCACCTGGAGCAGGAGCACACCCGTGCCGAGGCGGCAATGGCCGAGCGCATGGCGGGCTGGGGCACACTGATCCAGAACTCGCTGCCCGAGCGGGATGCCCCCAGCCAGGACCAGGCCAAGGCCTTGCAGGAATGGTCGCAGCGGCTGCGCATGCCCTTGGCGCTCAGCGACCAGCGCGGCAAGGTGATTGCCCAGTCCGAGAGCTATACCCGCCTGTTGGCCGAGGGCCGCGGCCGGCCCGTCATGTTGCAGCTCGACGATGGCCGCAAGCTGTGGATCATGCGGCCGCCGATGCGGGACTTCCGGGGCCCGCGCGGTGACCTGGACGATGGGCCACGCCCGGGCGATGTA
>NZ_VIDT01000750.1 GCF_006519715.1 Ideonella azotifigens | reverse complement strand
CAGTGGGTGCAGGTGGTGCTGGAGCGCCAGACCCGGGTGCTGGACACGGTGCATGCCGGCCTGCGACGCGCGCTGGTCTTCCTCGCCGAGCACCATGCCGAGCCGATTGCACTGGGCGAGCTGGCCGAGCAGGCCCATGTCAGCGCCTCGCACCTGAGCTACCTGTTTCGCAGCACGCTAGGCCTGAGCTTCAAGTCCTTCCTGCTGAGCATCCGCATCCATGTGGCGCAGCAGTTGCTGCTGCTGGAGCCGCAGCTGCGCATCACCGAGGTGGCGCTGCGCGCTGGCTTTGCCGACCTCAGCCACTTCGAGCGCTGCTTCCGCCGCGCCATTGGCCAGAGCGCCCGCGAACATCGGCGGGCGCATCTGGGCGCGGCGTGACCGGTGGCGCTATTCCGCTGCGATGGCGTTGCTCAGCTGGAAGGTCCACGTCTGCGCGGAGGCGTCGATGCAGGTGACATTGGTGAAGGACCGCTGGCTGGAACTGATGTCGTAGACGCCTTGCTGCTCCGGGGGATCCTGCCCATCCACGGTCTGGCCGCCACCGCATTTCAGGACCGGCCCGTCGACGCTGCCTTCGGCGCCGTAGACGATCAGCGTGCCGAGGCCGGCGACCTTGATGGAGACGTTGCTCAGAGAGTTGGACATGGGGAAACCTTTCGATGGCAACGCGGCGCGAACACAGGCCCGGCCTGGCGCCGCTGGGCAGGCCGGGAGGGCCAGGGGCCCCGGGGAGGATCAACTTGCGGGCTGGACCGTTTCAGCGCCTCGGCGTGCCGGACGTGATGCGCAGCACGGCGGTGGGCTGGTCGTGCGGCATGCCGGGTGGCAGCACCGAGACGCTGAGCACCACGTCGCCCGCGCTTTCGCTTGGTCCGGTGGTGATCAGCTCAACGTCGCGCTGCGTGGTCGAGCCGGTCAGCGCGGCGGGGCCTTGAACCGACCAGCTGACGCTGATGTCCGACAGCGGCGGGGACGTGCTCACGGCATAGCGCTGGCGGCCATTGGCCTGCAGCTGCGTGGGCGCGGGTGCGCCGCCAGCACCGGTGATGGCGGTGGCATACACGGTCAGCGGGATCAGCGCGTGAGCTTGCGCGCCACCTGTCAGCACGGTCACGGCAAGGCCATCGGCCCCTTCGACCGCGCTGGGCTGCACCCCTTGTGCCGTGACCGTGGTGTCCTGGGCTGCAAGCGAGACGTTGGCGCCCCCGGTCCAGAAAACCTGGGCGTCATCCGCCGAGGGCTGGACCGCTGCAGCGAAGCCTGCCGTTTGCCCGACCGGAATGCTGCTGATCGGCAAGCCGCCTTGCGCTCCCATGATCTGGACGGCCAGGGGGATCAGCTGCCGGCTGGCCCGCCAGTTGCCGCCGGCGAAAGCCAGTGCCACCGTCACCTCGGCGTTGTTGCTCGCGCTGTTGGCAACCAAGCTGACCACCGGGCCGCTGGCGTCGCCCATGATCTGCAGGTCGGCGCCGACCGACCATTGCCAGTCGCCGGCCTGCGCTGGCACGACGCCGGCCGGCAGTGTGCAGGCGCTCAGCACCCGGGTTTCGCCGACGCCGATGCAACTGCTCTCGGAGCCCGTGCTGCCGCTTGTGTCGTCGGCCACCGGAGGCGCCAGCGCCAGCACGAGTTCGAACACGGTGAGGGCAATGCTGGCCACCGCAGGCGTGCCCTGGCCTTGGGGCGTGAAGGTGGCGGTCAGCATGGTGGCGCCGGGCTGCTGTGATCGCTGCTGGGAGATCAGTGTCAGCTGCGCGGTGTTGTTCGTACCGGTGATGAGCAGGGACGAAAGATCACCCGTCAGCGTCCACAGGATGCTGCCGGGTCCGTTCGGCAGGTTGAGCAAGCTGTAAGTGGCCTGCGCAAACGGCGCGAGGGCGGTGCAGGGCGCGTTGCCACTGAGGTCGGTGATGTTCATCTGGAGCTCCCATCTCACCACTGCACTTCCACAGTGATGATGCAATGTGGCGGGTAGGGCGTGACCACGTTCCAGGTCTGGGCCAACCCCAGGGCCATGCTCGGGCTGTAGGCCAGCACATGGCTCAGGTTGTGAGAGGCACCGACGAAATTCGGGAACAGGGCCGGGTTGTTGTTCAGGTCCGCGCCGGTGATGTTGAAGTCGCCGGCAATGATGATCACGTCGTTGGCGCCCGTGGCAGCCAGGTCGGCCTGGAACTGGTCCGAGTTCTGGAAGAACTCGAAAGCCGGGTACATGCCGGGTCCGGCGAATGGATTGGCGCCGAGCCCGATGGTGGCCCAGCTCGCGGCGAGCCAGTTGGCCTGCAACTCGGCATGCCAGGTGTAGAAATAAACGGTATGCGCCACGGGCGGCATGCCGGCTGTCAACGTGAACTGCTTGCGCACCGGCGCGCGGATGTTGCGGGCCGCCTGGCGCAGGTTGTTCATCGGGCCCAGGCCGATCGGCAGCCCGGTGATGTAGGTCTCCACCCCGTTGGG
>NZ_VIDT01000075.1 GCF_006519715.1 Ideonella azotifigens | reverse complement strand
CAGCGCATCTCTTTTGCGCTGCACCCGATGAACGGCGAGCAGTTCAGCGAAGGCGAGTGGCTGCTGGTGCTGCGCGAAGAGTCCGAGACGGCGCTGCTGCAAGCCCTGTCCCAGGCCCTGCCGCTCACCGCGCGCGAGGCCGAGGTGCTGTACTGGGTGATCCAGGGCAAGACCAACCGCGACATCGGCGACATCCTCGGCACCAGCCCGCGCACCGTGCACAAGCACCTGGAGCACGTCTTCGAGAAACTGGGCGTGGAGACGCGCACCGCGGCTGCGGCGCTGGCGCTGGGCAAGGTGCGGCGGCAGGGCGGCGATTGAGCCCGCCTCAGCGAGTCAGTTCCCGCAGCCTTGCCAGATCTTCCCGCCGGTAGGTCGCGTCCAGCTGAGGGTCGTTGCCACCCTGGTCCACATTGCTGCGCGCCAAGCCCTGTGCCCGAGAGCCCGGCATTTCGTAGAAGTTCACTGGCACCGGCTCGATCTGCCTCACCGGAAAGCCTTCCCACAGCGCTACCGCATTGAGCCAGATGTCATCCGCCCGTGGGCAGCAGCTCAGGAAGTCCAGCCCGCGGGCCCGCAAGGCGAGCTGCATCGCAGGCGGGTAGATGATGCCTGACACGCCGGTGGCAAAGTGCAGCAGGCTGGGCTCTGTCGAATGGCATTTGGGCCAGCGCTTGTAGGGCTGGAGATGTCCGTCTGTCGTGAGCGCGATCACATAAGCGCGAAAGCAGTGCAGGGCTGTGTCGTCGGCCAGGTACGCCTGCTGCAATGTCTGCAGCCATTGACGCGGATACAACTGATCGTCGTCTGCGGTGACCAGCGGCAGGCTTGGTGCAGGCTCCAACATCACTTGCGGGAAAAACTTCGTGTGAGGGCCAACATCCCGGCAGCCGCGAATTTCGAGCCCACGCGACTGCTGGCGCACCAGGGAGGCTGGCAAGCCCTTGTCGATGAGGCTTTGGTCCAGCCACAACACCAATCTGCTCGGTTTCAATGAACCATTGGCGATGGTCTCCAGCGTGTAGAAGACCGTAGGCAGCCTGACCGCCGTCGTCGTGATCGAGAGTACCGGGCCGCCTGGCGAGGTCATTGGTGACTGGCTGTGCACGTTCTGATGGCGCAGTCGGGCCAACCAGACGGGCCGAACGCAGCGCTTCACGGCCCGCCGAAGTTTCGCCGAGAGCCGGTATCGGACCTGCGTCAGCGCCGAGGCCTGGATAACCTGAACCATGTCACCTCCGCAAGGGTATGGCCACATCAGCGGACCGGAGTGTAGGCAACGCCAGTTCAACAGGCGATGGGCACCTGCCCTGAAGGTCGGGCTTTGGACTGACTTGCCCGGATTTGCTAGGCGGGCTTCGGCCTGGATCTGGCAGTCGCAGGCTGGGTCTGAGCGTGCAGCCATGCCCAGTCTTCGCTGCGAAATGTCGCGGCGAGTTGCACATCATTGCCGCCGCTGTCCACGTTGCTGCGGGCCAGGCCTTGCTGGCGCGAGCCGGGCAGTTCCGGGAAGTCGCGCGGGAGCGGCACGACCTGCCGGGTGGGAATGCCTTCCCAGGTGGCCACCGCGTTCAGCCATACGTCGTCTGCGCGGGGGCAGCAGTCTGCGAAACCCTCGCCGCGCCGGTGCAGGGCTTGCTGCATGGCCGGGGGGTACAGCACGCCGGAGCAGCCAGTGAAGAAGTTCAAGGGGCTTGGCTGCATGGATTCGCAGCGGTCCCACTGCTTGTAAGGTGCAATGCTGCCATTGGCTTGGAAGCGCAAGCGATAGGCCCGGAAACAGTGGATGACGGTGGGCATTGCGCGATGCGCCTGGTGGAGCCGGGCCAGCCAGTCGCGTGGGTACAGGTGATCGTCGTCGGCCGTCACCAGTGCCACATCCAGAGGCGTGTCGGACATCACGTAGGGGAAGTACTTTTTGTGCGGACCCCAGTCTTTGCAGTACCGAATCTCCAGACCGCGCCTGGCCAGACGCTGAAGCGTGTCTGGCAGCGGTTGGGCGTGCAGCGCATCTTCAAGCCAGAGAATCAACCGGCTGGGACGCAGACTGCCTTGGGCAATCGTCTCCAGCGTGTAGAAGACGGTGGCCACCCGGGGGCCAAAGCTGGTCAGCGAGACCACCGGGCCGTCATGGCCCGTGACCGGTGTTCTGCTCAGCGCGTTGGCCCGGCGCAGTTCCCGCAGCTTGAGCTTGCGCCAGGGACGTTTGATGCTGCGGCGGAAACGGGCGACCAATCGGTCTGCTGCGCGGGCAAGGGCAGAGGTGTCGGCGAGTGTCATGCAAAGCGCTCAGGTGGCGGTCCATGTGGGTCGGCTCGCTGACAGACGCCTACGGGACCGGGGCGCCGCAGTTTACCGGCGCAGGCAGGTCCAGGCCCTTCGGCCACAATGCAGCAGATGCATGTCCCTGTCGCCGAGTCAGCCCCGATCGACGCCGTCATCACCTGGGTCGACGGCAGCGATCCGCGGCACAGGGCGAAGCTCAATGCGTACTTGAGCGAGATCGGCCGGCAGCCGGCGGCGGCCGCTGCCACGCGCTTCCAGTCGGTCGGCGAGATCGACTACTGCGTGGTCTCGCTGTTGCGCTTCGCGCCATTTCTGCGGCGCATCCATGTGGTGACCGACGAGCAGGTGCCGGCGCTGTTCGAGCGTGCGCAGCACTGGCCGGCCGAGTGGCGAGACAAGCTGGTGCGGGTCGACCACCAGCAGATCTTCGCCGGGCATGACGATGTCACGCCGAGCTTCAACAGCCGCGCCATCGAGACGGTGCTCTACCGCATTCCCGGACTGGCCGAGCAGTTCGTCTACTTGAACGACGACTTCATGCTGGTCAAGCCGGTGCGGCCCGAGCACTGGTTTCGCGATGGCAAGCCGGTGCTGCATGGGCGGTGGCGATCGGCGCCTGAGCTGCGCTGGTCGCGCCGTCTGCGCGCGCGCTGGGCAGCGCTCATCGGCCGGCCCGCGAAAGACAAGCGGCCCAGCCACCAGGATGCGCAGGCGCTGGCCGCGCGCCTGGCCGGCTACGAGCATCGCTTCCTGGAGCACGACCATCATCCGCATCCCTTGCGGCGCAGCACGCTGGCGCGCTATTTCGACGACCACCCGGAAGTCCTGCGCCGCAACATCTCGCCGCGCTTGCGCGACGCGTCCCAGTTCCTGGCGCAGATGCTGGCCGGCCACCTCGAAGTGCGCGCTGGCACCGCATGGCTGGAGCCGTCCTCCCAGACGGCCAACATCAAGCCGGATTCGCTGTCGCCGGCACAGCTGGTGCGGCGTTTGCGCGCGGTGGCGCAAACGCCCGATCTGCTGTTCGTCTGCATCCAGAGCCTGGACCAGGCCTCGCCGGCAGCGCAGGCGACGGTGCTGGCCTGGCTGGATGCGACGATTGGTCGGGACCCGGTGTGAGCCGCTGGCCGCCCCGGCCAAATCCACATGCTTTTGACGGGGAAATGACACCATTGTGAAGATGTGTAAGCGCTTGGCGAAAATGCGCCAATGCTTGTCACTGTCCCCCTTGCCAGGCGATCCGCGCTGGCACCAGCAAACGCATTCACCACCACCCCTGCCAGTGTGCAGCCCACTGCCGCGCTGCACACTGCCGAGCCGATAGACGCCGTCATCGCCTGGGTGGATGGCCAGGACCCACGCCACCGCGCCAAGCTGGAGGCCTACCTGGCCCAGTTGGGCTGCAGGCCTGCGGCGGCTGCCCCCACACGGTTCAACTCCGTGGGCGAGATCGACTACTGCGTGGCGTCGCTGCTGCGCTTCGCACCATTCCTCAGGCGCATCCACATCGTGGCCGATGAGCAGGCGCCGGCCTTTTTCGAGCGGGTGCAGGAGTGGCCTGCCCAGGCCGGGGAGAAGCTGCGCCTGGTGGACCACAAGGCCTTGTTTGCCGGCCATGAAGACTGCCTGCCGACCTTCAACTGCCGCTCGATCGAAACCCTGCTTCATCGCATTCCGGGCCTGGCCGAGCAATTCGTCTACCTGAATGACGACTTCATGCTGATCAAGCCGGTGCAGCCGGAAGACTGGTTCCGCGACGGCCAGCCGGTGCTGCGCGGCCACTGGCGCGTGGCGCCGGAGCAGCGCTGGCACCGCCGGCTGCGCGACTGGTGGCAGGCGAGGCGGGGCTCGCCCGTGCCGGATCGCCGACCGGGCCACCAGGAGGGACAGGCGCTGTCAGCCCGGTTGGCGGGCTACGACGGCCGCTACCTGGAGCACGACCATCACCCGCATCCCTTGCGCCGCTCGACGCTGGAAGCCTATTTCGCGGCGCATCCGCAGGCCTTGCGGCAGAACATCGTGCACCGCTTGCGCGACGCCCGGCAGTTCCTGCCGCCGATGCTGGCCGGGCACCTGGAGATCCGGGCCGGTAGCGCTGCGCTGCAGCCCGATCCACAGACCGTCAACCTGAAACCGGCCCGTACCGCACCCGGCCGGCTGGCACGCAAGCTGCGCGGCGCCGCGGGCGATCCCGCTGTGTTGTTCGCCTGCATCCAGAGCCTGGACGAGGCGCCGTCCGATGTTCAAGGCATGGTGGTGCAGTGGCTCGACCAGGTGGTGGGACCGCTGGACCAGGTGCTGCGCCAGTTCTGCTGAACGGCGCAGCCTGCACTGCCGCATTTCAGCCGTAGCGTTGTGCCTGCGCCATCTGCGGCTGCGGCGTCTGCAGGCGGCGCTGGCGGGCTTCCAGCAGGCGCTGCACCAGCTTGCAGATCTGCCTGGCCTCGTGCTCGTCGATGTCCTGGCCCTCGATCACCGAGCGCTTGAACTGGATGCCGCTGACCACGCCGCTGTGCTCGATGAAGCCCAGCGTCAGCGTGCGGTTCAGCAGGTAGTAGGCCGCGGCGAACAGCAGGCCGAAGCCGATGACCACCGCGCCGATCGTGCCGCTGCTGGGCTCTCGCATCAGCGAGCCGGCCACCAGGCCAAAGAGCAGCACGATGGAAAGCGCCGTCTTCCACGGCTTGTGATAGCCGTAGTAGGTCGACGAGATGCTTTCCAGCGGGATCAGGCGCGCTTGCACGCCCGACAGCGACGAGCGCGTGAACTCCAGCCGCTCGATGCCGACTGCGATGCGGGTGGTCGGATCCACGCGCAGCCGGGCGAGCAACCAGGCAATCAGGCCGCCGTTGCGGCCCACGATGTGCACATAGTTGCCCTGTTCATCGACAGGCTTGTTACCGCTCTTCCATGACTTGATGACGAACGCCCCCACGACGGTCCTTTCATGCTTTTATGTACGGCTGTGCAGATTGTGGCAGAGCGCCCTGCTGCTGCGTGTCGCCAGCGTGTGAAGTGGTCCCTGTTCCGGGAGTCTCGCTTGCCTGCTGTGGCTGAGCCGACACGAGCTGTCGGCACGCTGTCCATGCCTTTGGCACTGTCATCGCCGCGTCGTGCGACCCGTTGAAGCTGGCATGCATCTGCCACTGGCAACCCGCCGACCATGAGAATCCTGCACATCGTCCTGTCCCGCGGTTTCGCCGGTTCCGAGCGCTCCACGGCCGAGTCCTGCAATGCGCAGTGCGAGCGCCACGACGTGGCCCTGGTGCTGCGCAGGGATCACCGCAGGAACGGCGCCAGCATCCGTGACCACCTGGACCCGCGGGTCCAGTGCTTCGAGCTGCCACGCTTCTGGTTCACTCGCTGGCACCTGGGCCGGGTGCTGCGCCACTGGCGGCCCGAGCTGGTGCACGGCCACCTGCGCCGGGCCACCCGCCTGATCGCCCAGCTGAAGCCTCCTTGCGCATCTGTCTCCACTTTGCACATCGGCGTCAATGGCCCGCATTTCCTGCAGATGGACGGCCTGGTCTGCAATGCGCGCTGGCAGGTGCGGCAATTGCCGAAAAGCTATACCGGCCAGGCGCTGAAGGCCCACAACTCGCTGACTCCGCACCGCCGTCTGTCAGCGGAAGAAATTGCCGGGCTGCGCGCCAGCTGGGGCGTTCAGCCAGGCGAACTGCTGGTGGGCGGCGTGGGCCGGCTGACCGACGTCAAGGGCTGGGACACCTTGATCGCCGCGGTGCGCAGCCGCCCGGAGCTGAAGCAGCTGAAGCTGGTGCTGTTCGGTCTCGGCGCTGCGGAAGCTCGGCTGCAGGCCCAGGCCGCGGGCGATGCGCGCATCCAGTTGCTGGGCTTCCGGGCCGACGTGAAGGACTGCTACCAGGCCTTCGACGTGTTCGTCTGCCCCTCGCGCTTCGAGCCGCTGCCGCGCGTGGTGCTCGAAGCCATGGACGCCGGCACGCCAGTCATCACCTCGACGGCCGACGGCTGCCGCGAGCTGGTCGAGGACCACGGCGGCGAACTGTTCCCGATCGGCGACGTGCCGGCCCTTGCCGCCCTGCTGGCCGACCATGTGGCGCGCCCCCGTGCTCGCCACCGGCCCGACCTGTCGGCGCATGACATCGCGGTCAGCGGCCAGGTCATGCTGGGCTTCTACCGCGAGCTGCTGGCCCGCCGCGACCGCCAGCTGCTGACCGAAGCCGACGCCGAACTCGCGCTCTGAGGCGTCACTGCGTGGGCCCTGCACGCGTCACCTATACGCCAACCTGCGTATAGGTGCGAACCCGGGCGGCTCCTAAGCTTGCGTCAGCCGTGAGACACGGCACACCGCCTCGCCTCAGAGGCTTGGCTGACACATACCCCACAGGTTTCGGAGCACCCACCCCATGAAAATGTCCCGCCGTTCGATCACCGCGCTGGCTGCCGCTGCCTGCGCGCTCGGTTTCACCTCGCTGGCCCAGGCCGCCGACACCATCAAGGTCGGCATCCTGCACTCGCTGTCCGGCACCATGGCCATCTCCGAGACGGTGCTGAAGGACGTCGCGCTGATGACCATCGACGAGATCAATGCCAAGGGCGGCGTGCTGGGCAAGAAGCTGGAACCGGTCGTTGTCGACCCGGCCTCCAACTGGCCGCTGTTCGCCGAGAAGGCCAAGCAGCTGATCGACCAGGACAAGGTGGCCGTCGTCTTCGGCTGCTGGACCTCGGTCTCGCGCAAGTCGGTGCTGCCGGTCTTCGAAGAGAAGAACTCGCTGCTGTTCTACCCGGTGCAATACGAAGGCGAAGAGCTCAGCAAGAACGTGTTCTATACCGGCGCAGCGCCGAACCAGCAGGCCATTCCCGCAGTGGAATACCTGATGAGCAAGGACGGCGGCGGCGCCAAGCGCTTCGTGCTGCTGGGCACGGACTATGTGTACCCGCGCACCACCAACAAGATCCTGCGCGCCTTCCTGCACAGCAAGGGCGTGGCCGACACCGACATCATGGAGGAGTACACGCCCTTCGGGCACTCCGACTATCAAGGCATCATCGCCAAGATCAAGAAGTTTGCCGGCGAAGGCAAGAAGACCGCCGTGATCTCGACCATCAACGGCGACTCCAACGTGCCCTTCTACAAGGAACTGGGCAACCAGGGCCTGAAGGCGACCGACGTGCCGGTGGTGGCCTTCTCGGTCGGTGAAGAAGAGCTGCGCGGCGTGGACACCAAGCCGCTGGTCGGCCACCTGGCCGCGTGGAACTACTTCATGTCCATCAAGAACCCGACCAACACGGCGTTCATCAAGGAATGGAGCGACTACGCCAAGGCCAAGGGCATCCCGGGCCACAAGGACAAGCCGCTGACCAATGACCCGATGGAAGCCACCTACATCGGCATCCACATGTGGGCCCAGGCGGTTGCCAAGGCCAAGTCCACCGACACCGACAAGGTCATCGCCGCAATGGCCGGCCAGACCTTCAAGGCGCCGGGCGGCTTCACCTCGACGATGGACAAGGAAAACCATCACCTGCACAAGCCGGTCTTCATCGGCGAAGTGAAGGCCGACGGCCAGTTCAACGTGGTGTGGAAGACCCCGGGCCCGGTCGTCGCCGACCCGTGGAGCGACTACATTCCCGAGAACAAGGGCAAGAAGAACGTGCCCGAGAAGAAATAACCCCCCTACCGCAGCAAAGCTGCGGCCCCAGCCGTTGTTGACTGGGGCGCCACCAGTGGACCGGCAGAGCCGGATCCACGGCGGCTGCTTGAAGGCGCGGGCGGCGTTGGCGGCCCGCGTTTCTTCTCAATCGAGGGTTCTCGAGATGATTCGATTTCTTGCGGGACTCGGGCTGGTGTTGTTTGCGGCGCTGCCTGCGCACGCCCTCACGACTGAGCAGGCCAAGGCCATTTCGTCGGGGGACACGGATGCCCGCGTTGCTGCGCTGAACGATGCTGTCGCGCGTGCTGATACCGGCTTGCCCAAGCTGGTTTCGGCGCTGCTGGACGATGCCGTCAAGCTCACGCCGGCGCAGGTGCTGATCGTCGACGGCGAGAAGGTCACCGATGCGGCCACCGGTGCCATCGCCACGCTGCCGGAAGACGCCGAAGACGTGGTCAACAACAACCGCATGCGCGGCGCCTTGCAGGCGGCGCAGGCGGGTCTCAAATTGCTGTCACCGGATGTCGCGCTGCGCCGCGAAGCGGTGACCGAACTTGCCAAGGACACGCTGGACCCTTCCCAGCTGCCGTTGATCGACAAGGCGCTGGCCGCCGAAACCGACGCTTCACTGAAAGACCGCCTGGGCCTGATGCGCGCCGCGTTGCAGATCGCCTCGCCGGACA
The DNA here is from genome assembly GCF_006519715.1 of Ideonella azotifigens. GTDB lineage: Bacteria > Pseudomonadota > Gammaproteobacteria > Burkholderiales > Burkholderiaceae_C > Ideonella > Ideonella azotifigens. Next base: position 5,270 of record NZ_VIDT01000075.1, on the reverse strand, counting down.
AGGCGCAGCGCCTGGCCGCCGCCCAGTCATTGGGCGAGAGCGGCATGTCGCAGGTCAAGAGCCTGTTGCAGGCGCGCCTGGCCGATGGCGGCGAGACCGACGCCGAAGTGCGCGGCGTTTTGCTCAGCTCGGTCGACAAGGTCTCGGCCCGTCTTGCCTGGGGCGAGCGTCTGGGCGTGGTCTTCACCGGCATCAGCCTGGGCAGCATCCTGCTGCTGGTGGCCCTGGGCCTGGCCATCACCTACGGGCTGATGGGCGTGATCAACATGGCCCACGGCGAGCTGATGATGATCGGCGCCTATGCCACCTACCTGGTGCAGAACCTGTTCAAGGCTTACCTGCCGGGCCTGTTCGACTGGTACATCCTGCTCGCGGTGCCGGCTTCGTTCCTGGCCGCCGCGCTGGTCGGCGCGGTGCTGGAGCGGCTGGTCATCCGCTGGCTTTATGGCCGGCCACTGGAAACGCTGCTGGCGACCTGGGGCATCAGCCTGGTGCTGATGCAGGGCGTGCGCGGCCTGTTCGGCGCGCAGAACGTGCCGGTCGAGAACCCTTCGTGGATGTCCGGTGGCGTGGCCGCGATGAGCAACCTCACGCTGCCCTACAACCGCCTGGCCATCATCGTGTTTGCCTTTGCGGTGCTGGGCGGCGTGGCGCTGCTGATCGCCAAGACACGGCTGGGCCTGTTCGTGCGCGGCGTCACGCAGAACCGCCGCATGGCCGCCTGCATGGGCGTCAACACCGCCCGCATCGACACCTACGCCTTCTCGCTGGGGGCAGGCATCGCAGGCCTCGCCGGCTGCGCGCTGAGCCAGGTCGGCAACGTCGGCCCGGACCTGGGCCAGAGCTACATCGTCGACTCCTTCATGGTCGTCGTGCTCGGCGGTGTGGGCCAACTGGCAGGCACCGTCTACGCTGCCCTGGGCCTGGGCGTGTTGAACAAGCTGCTCGAAGGCTGGGCCGGCGCGGTGCTGGCCAAGATCATGGTGCTGGTCTTCATCGTCGTCTTCATCCAGAAGCGCCCGCAAGGCATCTTCGCAATGAAGGGCAGAAGTGCTGAAGCTTGATCGCCTGATGCCCGACGAATCAACGGAATGAGCGAGATGACCACCTTGAAGCTTCCTCCTCCCAAACGCGGGCTGCTGCTCGGCAAGGCCGGTTGGACCGGGCTGATGCTGGCGCTGATCGTCGTCACGGTGCTGGCGCCGTTGCTGAACCTGGTGGTGCCCGAGGGCAGCGTGTTCCACCTCAGCGACTACGCGGTGGCGCTGATTGGCAAGATCATGTGCTACGCCATCTGCGCGCTGGCGATGGACCTGATCTGGGGCTACACCGGCATCCTGTCGCTGGGCCACGGGCTGTTCTTCGCACTCGGCGGCTACGCGATGGGCATGTACCTGATGCGCCAGATCGGCCATGACGGCAACTACAAGAGCGACTTGCCGGACTTCATGGTCTTCCTCGACTGGAAGGCGCTGCCCTGGGCCTGGGCCTGGAGCGACTCGTTCATCTTCCAGATGATCTGCGTGGTCGCGGTGCCGGGTGTGCTGGCGCTGATCTTCGGCTTCTTCGCCTTCCGCTCGCGCATCAAGGGCGTGTACTTCTCCATCATCACGCAGGCCATGACTTTCGCGGCCATGCTGCTGTTCTTCCGCAACGAGACCGGCTTCGGTGGCAACAACGGCTTCACCGACTTCAAGCGCATCCTCGGCATTCCCATCGCCCAGCCGTCCACCCGCATGGTGCTGTTCGTGCTGACCGGGCTGGTGCTGATCGGCTTCTGGGTCATGGCGCGCTACCTGGTCAACAGCAAGTTCGGCCGCGTGCTGCAGGCCATCCGAGACGCCGAGACCCGCGTCATGTTCACCGGCTACGACCCGCTGGCCTACAAGCTCGCGATCTGGACCCTGTCGGCCATGATGTGCGGCGTGGCAGGTGCGCTGTACGTGCCGCAGGTCGGCATCATCAACCCCGGCGAGATGAGCGCGGCTTCGTCGATCGAGATCGCGGTCTGGGCCGCAGTCGGCGGCCGGGCCACCTTGATCGGCCCCATCGTCGGCGCGTTTTTCGTCAACGGCGCGAAGAGCGCATTCACGCAGATCTTCCCGGAGTTCTGGCTGTACTTCCTCGGCGCGCTGTTCATCGCCGTCACGCTGTTCCTGCCGAATGGTCTGGTCGGTCTGGTCGCGCAACTGCGGGAACGCGCCAGCACGTCGGCCAAGCTCAAGCAGTCAAGGGCTGCCGAACAAGGTGCGGACCCAGCCACCGAGATTGCACAGGAGGCCCGCGCATGACCCCCGAACTGCAGGAAGCCGGCGCCGCCCAGCTGGCCGCCGCGCAAGCCAGGTTGCAGGAAGCTTCTTCCGGCGGCCGTGACGCGGCCTTCGGCCGCGTGCTGCACGGCGCCCAGCCGGACTTTGCGCACGGCGTGGCGCTGTACCTGGACGAGATCACCGTCAGCTTCGACGGATTCAAGGCCCTCAATGCGCTGAGCCTGGCGATCAACGTTGGCGAGCTGCGCTGCATCATCGGTCCCAACGGGGCAGGCAAGACGACGATGATGGACGTCATCACCGGCAAGACGCGGCCGGACCACGGCACGGCCTCCTTCGGCTCCAACATCGACCTGCTGCGCCTGCGCGAAAACGACATCGCGCAGATCGGCATCGGCCGCAAGTTCCAGAAGCCTACGGTCTACGAGCAGCTCAGTGTGTTCGAGAACCTGGAGCTGGCACTGAAGGCCGACCGCCGCGTGCGCGCCAGCATCTTCTCGCGCCTCACCGGCACCCAGCTGGACCGCATTGCCGAGATCCTGCAACTCATTCACCTGCTGCCCGAGGCGCAGCGCACCGCAGGCCTGCTCAGCCATGGCCAGAAGCAGTGGCTGGAGATCGGCATGCTCTTGATGCAGGACCCCAAGCTGCTGCTGCTCGACGAGCCGGTGGCCGGCATGACGGACGAGGAGACAGAACGCACCGCCGAACTCTTCCTGTCGCTCGAAGGCCAGCACTCGCTGGTCGTCGTCGAACACGACATGAAGTTTGTCGGCGAACTGACGCAGGGCTGGAAGAAGGTCACGGTGCTGCACGAAGGCAGCGTGCTCGCCGAAGGCACGCTGGCCGATGTGCAGTCGAATGAAAAAGTGGTCGAAGTCTATTTGGGACGCTGAGCGATGCTGAAAGTAGACGGACTCAATCAGTACTACGGCGGCTCGCACATCCTGCGCGGCCTGGGCTTCCAGGCCAAGCTCGGCGAGGTCACGGTCGTGCTGGGCCGCAATGGCGTGGGCAAGACCACGCTGCTGAAAAGCCTGATGGGCGTGGTGCCGATCAAGACCGGCGGTATCCAGCTCGACAGCCAGGACATCACCAAGGACACGCCCTACGAGCGCGTGCGCAAGGGCGTGGGTTACGTGCCGCAGGGCCGCGAGATCTTCGGCCGGCTCACGGTCGAGGAGAACCTGCGCATGGGCCTGGCCTACAAGAAGGCCGGCACCGCCATTCCGCCCGAACTCTTCGAGCTGTTCCCGGTCTTGAAGCAGATGATCAACCGCCGCGGCGGCGACCTCTCCGGCGGCCAGCAGCAGCAGCTCGCGATCGCCCGCGCGCTCGCCGCCGGCCCCAAGCTGCTGATCCTCGACGAGCCCACCGAAGGCATCCAGCCCAGCATCATCAAGGACATCGGCCGCGTCATCCGCATGCTGGCCGACCGCAAGACCATGGCCATCGTGCTGGTCGAGCAGTTCTACGACTTCGCCGCCGAACTCGCCGACCAGTACCTGGTGATGGAACGCGGCGAAATCATCGCCCGCGGGCGGGGCGAGGACATGGAAGCCAACGGCGTGCGGGACCTGATGTCGATCTGAACGCCGCAATGAGACCGGTCGCTCAGCCGCGTTTCGGCGGCCTCGGCATCGCCACCAATTCCTGGTAGCCAGTCTCGGCGTCGTGCGCGCGCGTCAACTGCCAATCCGGCAGCAGCGCCAGCAAGACTTCGGCGGTGGTTCGGATGGCACAGCCGTGCCCCACATGGCCGCCCAGCACGCTGCCGTCAGCGCGCGAAACGGCCATGTGCAGGTGTACGCCGTTCTCTGCCAGGCTGCCGCTCAGGCTGAGGATTTCCAGCGGGCCCTCGATGACGGTCTCCACATCCGCCTGGGCGAAGCGCAGCCTGGCCTGCGTGAGGCTGCCGATGCCGGAGACGACGAAAGCCGAACCCACGCCGGGTTGTCGAGTAGCCTCTTCCAGGGCCTCCCGCAAGTCCGCACCGGGCGGCAGGCGCAAGGGCAGCAGTGGCATCGTCATGCCGCCTTGGGCGCCGCGCCTGCCGCGTCGGCCATCTGCCTGGCCAGCTGACCCACGCGTTGCAGTGCCTGCTGCTCGGCCGTGCCCCAGGCGCGGCCCAGGCCCAGGCGGATGCAGTGCCTGTAGCGGCCGGTGCTGCTGAACATCGGGCCGGGGGCGAGGCAGATCTGTTCGGATAAAGCGGCGTGGAACAGGGCCACCGCGTCCACAGCCCGTGGCAATTCCAGCCACAGCGTGAAGCCGCCTTCGGGGGCGGTGATGCGGGTGCCGGCGGGAAAGCTCGCGGCAATCAGCCGGCGGGCCTGGTCCAGGCGGCTGGCGAGCAGGGCACGCAGCTGGCGCAGCGCGGGTTCGTGGCCGGGCTGGTTCAGCAGGTCCGTCATCGCGATCTCGACCAATTCGGTGTGGCCGCCGCTGAGGGTGGACTTGAGGCGCTGCACTTGTGCCGACCAGCGGCCGGCCTCGACCCAGCCCAGCCGCAGCCCCGGCGCCAGCGTCTTCGAGAACGAGCTGCAGATCATCACCTGGCCGCGCGTGTCGAAGGACTTCACGGCGCGGCGGCCTTCGGCGCGGCCGGCCAGGTCGTTGATCAGCGCGTCTTCGATCAGCGGCACGTCGCGCGCTTCCAGCAGTTGCAGCAGTTGGCGCCGGGCGGCCAGCGGCATGGTCGCGCCCAGCGGGTTGGACAAGGTGGGCACCACCAGCACGGCCTTCACCGGTTGCGTGTCCAGCGCCAGTTCCAGGGCCGGCAGCGAAATGCCGGTGCGCGGGTCGGTGGGGATCTCCAGTGCTCGCAGGTGCAGGCTTTGCAGGATCTGCAGGAAACCCCAGTAGGTGGGCGACTCCAGCGCCACCGTGTCACCCGGCTGGGTGACCGCGCGCAGGCACAGGCTGATGGACTCGACGCAGCCGTTGGTCACCAGGATGCGGGCCGGGTCCAGCTGGCAGCCGATGGCCAGCGCACGGCGG
>NZ_VIDT01000749.1 GCF_006519715.1 Ideonella azotifigens | reverse complement strand
AAGTCAAGGAAGGAGGATGTGCTCACGTATGTTTTCTCCACAAATAGTTAGTGTGGCTATGCATGTTATTGGCTTTGCATCCAATGCGCCACGCGCATCGCCTCGGGACCAACCCTTAGGAGCGACTCGAAGACGCGGCCGCTGCCGGCACAACGCATGTGCCACAGGGCCGACTCCCTGCGCATGCCTTCACGGCAGCGATCAGGGTTTGCACCGATCGGCTTCTGTCGATATCCAATTGCCACACACATTCTTATCCAAGATAATGATTTCACTATGTCAGCAATACCGCTCAAACCATGATGGATTCCTCCCTGTCCAGGCCTGTGGGCGCTCCGGCGCTCGTCGAGGTCGAACTGCACGACTGCGTCGCCACGCTGACGCTGAATCGCCCCGACAAGCGCAACGCGCTGAGCCTGGGCGTGATCGGCGAGCTGCGCGCCGCCTTCGAGTCGCTGCCGGATGCCGTGCGCGCGGTGGTCCTCAGCGGGCGCGGCGAACACTTCTGTGCCGGCCTCGATCTCAGCGAGCTCACCGAGACCTCGCCGGCCGAGGGCCTGATGCACTCACGCTCCTGGTACGAGGTCTTCGACCGCATCCAGTTCGGACGGCGGCCGGTGGTGTGCGTGATGCACGGCGCCGTGGTGGGTGGCGGGCTGGAGCTGGCCTCGGTCGCGCATGTTCGCGTGGCCGAGCGGTCGGCCTACTTCGGTCTGCCCGAAGGCCAGCGCGGCATCTTCCTGGGCGGCGGCGGATCGGTGCGCGTGTCCAAGCTGATCGGCGGCTCGCGGGTGGCCGAAATGATGCTCACCGGCCGCGTGTACAACGCCGAGGAAGCCTTCCAGGTGGGCCTGACGCACTACACCGTGCCCGATGGCGAAGGCCTGGCCAGAGGCCTGGAGCTGGCTCGACGCATCGCCAGCAATGCCCCGCTGTCCAATTTCGCGATCATGCAGGCGCTGCCGCTGATCGCCGAACAGCCGATGGCCCACGGCCTGCTCACCGAGGGTCTGATGGCCGCCGTGACCCAGTCCGACGGCGAAGCCAAGGCGCGCATGCGTGCCTTCCTGGAGAAGCGCGTCGCCAAGGTGACGCCGCCCGAGGCCCGCGTGAGCAACGCTTGAGGAGAACGCCGATGCCCGCGATGTCCAACACCCCCGATCTCCGGCCACTGCTCGCTCCGAGCTCGGTCGCCATCGTCGGCCTGTCCACCAAGCCAGGCTCGGCCGGCCTGGTGGTACTGCAGAACCTGCTCCAGGCTGGCTACGACGGCGCGCTGCACCTGGTGGGCAGAAGCGGCGGCAGCGTCGGCGGACGCACCGTCCACACCTCGATCGCCGAGCTGCCGCCAGGCCTGGACCTGGCCATCCTGCTGGTGCCTTCGGATGCCGTGCTTGACACCCTGAAGGCCTGTGTCGAACGCGGCGTGCGCGGCGCCGTCTGCTTCGCCTCGGGCTTTGCCGAAATGGGCGAGGAGGGTCGCACGCGCCAGCAGCTGATCGCCGAGACGGCACGGGCCGGCGGCCTGGCGCTGCTGGGCCCCAACACCATCGGCTTCTTCAACAGCGTGGCCGGCTTCCATGTCTCGATGGTCGAACTCGTGCTGCCGCCGAAGCTTCGGCCCGAGGACGGCCCTGCCGTGGCCGTGGTGGCGCAGAGCGGTGGCATCGGCGTGCATGTGTCGGCCTCGCTGCGCGCGCGCGGCGTGCCGGTCTCCTATGTGCTGACCACCGGCAACGAGGCCCAGGTCGGCCTGTCGGAGACGCTTTCCTTCCTGGCCGACGACCCCAGCACCCGAACGGCGGTGGTGTACGCCGAGCAGATCCGCTCGGCACCCGAGGTGCTCGCGGCCTTCGGGCGCATGCATGCCGCCGGCAAGGGCGTCGTGTTGCTGCACCCCGGTCGCAGCGAAGGCGCCCAGGCCGCCACCAGCTCGCATACCGGCGCGCTGGCCGGCAACCACGGCGCCATGCGGCTGGCCGCAGAGCGTGCCGGCGTGCTGGTCGTGGACAGCCTGGAGGAAGCCATCGACCTCGGCCAGCTCATGCTGCGTTTCCCGCAGCCGCCGGTCGGCGGGCTGGGCCTGATCACCGCGTCCGGGGCGCTGTGCGGCATCGCGCTCGACTACCTCGAACCGCTCAATCTGGAGATGCCCCCGATGTCGGCGCCGCAGGTCGAGGCACTGCGCGAGCAGCTGCCCGCCTACACGCCGCCACGCAACCCGCTGGATCTGGGCACACTCATCGGCCCGCGGCCGGAGCTGATCACGCTGGGCGTGGTCGCCGAGCAGGACGATCCCGCCATCGGCAGCCTGCTGGTCTCGCTGCCCATGCCCTCGCCCGAGATCGCCCCGGTGTGGCTCGACGCCCACCTGCTTGGCATGGAAGGCCGCACCAAGCCGGCCATCTTCGTGATGCAGAACGAAGACACGCCCCTGCCGCCGGCCATGGTGGAGCGCGCT
>NZ_VIDT01000748.1 GCF_006519715.1 Ideonella azotifigens | reverse complement strand
GGTCCCTCCAAGAGGGACGGCGCGCTCCCCTTCGGGCGGCCGTGCGGGGGCGCTCATGACCGCATCCTGGCAGGACATCCCGGCCCTGCACTGGGAAGGCGGCGCGCTGGACTGTGCGAGCTGCCCGCACGCCGTGCTGCGTTCGCAAGGCGGCTGCGAGCCTGGTGTGTCCTGCATGCAGGACGCCTACGCCCGCCGCATCGACCGCTTCTTCCGCAGCCACCCCGAACTGGCCGCCCAGCACCTGGGCCACGGCTACTTCGAGGTGCGCGCCATCGCCGCCCGCTACGCGGACCTGTTCTGCCTGCCGCCGCTGATGGACGACCCCGATGAGACCGTGCGCCTGCAACTGGCCCTGCGCCTGCCGCAGCGCCAGCTGATGCAGATGCGCGCCGACTCGCACCGCGAGGTGCGCATCCGCGTGGCCCAGCGCCTGGCGCCCGAGCAACTGGCTTCGATGCTGCATGACGAGGACTACCAGGTGCGCGCCACCGTGGCCCGCCGCCTGCCCGAGGCCTTGCTGCCGCTGCTGATCAGCGACCCGGACCTGACCGTACGGCGAGAGGTGGCCCGGCGGGTGCGCATGCCTTCGCTGTGGCGCATGGTGGAGGACCGCGAGCCTGAAGTGCGCCGCATCGTTGCCGAGCACCTGCCTGTGCCGCTGCTGCCGGTCTTCGCGGACGACCCGGACCTGCTGGTGCGCTGGGAGGTGGCCGGCCGGGCTGCGCCTTCGCTGCTGGCGCGCCTGGCCTGCGACCCCGATGCAGAGATTCGTGAACGTGCCCGTGCCCGGCTGATGCAAAGCCAGGCGCTGGCCAGCCAGGAGGCCCAGCATGGCTGACATCAACCGCGACGACGACGTGATCGAAGTGGCCCAGCCGCCGCGCTTTGCCATGGGCGAGCGCGTGATCAGCCGCACCGTGATCCGCAATGACGGCACCTACAACGGCCGGGACATCGGCGAGGTGCTGGTGAACAAGGGCGAGATCGGCTTTGTCACTTCCATCGGCACCTTCCTGCAGCAGTTCTACATCTACGCGGTGGAGTTCGTGGACTCGGGCCACCGCGTGGGCATGCGGGCCAAGGAACTGTGCACGCTGGACCACCTGCCAGACGAAGTGTTGGCCCAGCTCGGCGATCGCGTGGCCGAGCTGCAAAGCCTGCGCTGAACTTTTTCCCTCACCGGAGCTTCGCCATGATGGACCAACGCCTTCCCCGCTACGAATGGGGCCAGGCCGTGATCGCCGCGGTCGACCTCTACAACGATGGCAGCCACCCCGAAGCCGAAGAAGACCAGCTGCTGGTGGTGGCCGGCGGGCCGGGCGAGATCGTCCAGGTCGGCCAGCATGTGGACAGCCAGGCGCCGGTCTACATGGTGGACTTCGGCGTGGCCGTGATCGGCTGCCTGGAAGACGAGATCGCCGTGGAGGGCGCGGACTTCTGTGCGCTTCCCTCCCTCGCGCCGATGCCAGAAGAGGTGCCTTTGTGAGCGCGCTTCGGGCCCGGGAAAGCGAGCCTGGCGTGCGGGCCGAGCCGGTCGCTTCGCTGGATGCGCGCCGCATCCGCCGGGCGCTGGCCCAGCGGGCTCGCTACAAGTATGTGCAGCCGCGCTTGCTGGCCGAAGGGCAGGGCTGGAAGGTCGTCAGCCCGAACTGCTCGCGCAATGTCGACAAGGCCGGTGGCGAGATCGACATCGCCTGGCTGGCCCCTTCGGACGACGGCGGCTGGTTGCTGTTCTCCCGCGACCACGCCGAGGACTGCTGGCAACTGCGCCACCACGAGCGCAGCCTGCCCGCCGTGCTGCTGCACCTGCAGCAAGACCCATCTCGCATCTTCTGGCCTTGAGACCCCCCATGCCTGACTGGCTCTACCTGGACCACAACGCCACCACCCAGCCCTGCGCCGAAGCGGTGGAGGAAATGCTCGATGGCCTGCAGCGCCTGTGGGCCAATCCGTCGTCCACGCATGCCAGCGGCCAGGCCGCGCGCCGCGCGTTGGCCGATGCCCGGGCCCGCACGGCCAGCCTGATCGGCTGCCAGGGCGCCGAGCTGGTCTACACCAGCGGTGCTACCGAGGCCAACCACATGGCCGTGGTGGGCGGGCTGGAGCTGGGCCGTGCCCAAGGACGGCAGCGCCTGGTGCTGAGCGCGGTGGAGCATCCCGGCCTGCTCGCGCTGGCCGAGCGCCTGCGCGGTCAGGGCCATGCGGTGGACCTCATTCCGGTGGACCACCAGGGCCGGCTGGACCTGGACGCGGCCAAGGCCCTGATCGGCCCCGATGTGGCGCTGGTCAGCGTGATGGGTGCCAACAACGAGACCGGCGTGCTGATGCCCACCGAGGCGCTGGCCGAGCTGGCGCATGCCGCCGGTGCGCTGCTGCATGTGGACGCCACGCAGCTGCTGGGCAAGAGCCTGCAGCGCTTCGACCGCAGCGGGGCGGACCTGTGGTCGGTCTCGGCGCACAA
>NZ_VIDT01000747.1 GCF_006519715.1 Ideonella azotifigens | reverse complement strand
CGGCCAGCGCCCCGGCGCTGTTCAGCGCCCAGTCCAGCCCGGACGGATAGCGCCGCGGCAGGAATTGCTGCGTCACCTCCATCGCATACGACAGCGCCGAGCCGCCCAGTACCGCCAGCAGCCAGGCCCAGCGCGCACGGCCACCGCTGCGCATCACCGCCAGGCACAGCAGGCCGCCCAGCGGCATGTAGCCCAGCAGGTTGGCCCACATGTCGAAATGGTCGCGCCAGGGCGGGAACGGCAGGCGGAACAGTTCCAGCCATCCCAGCGCGCCAGGCCAGCGCCAGTCGATGAACGGATAGAGGCTGGCGTAGACCAGCAGCCCTGTGTAGGCCGCGGCCAGCGGGATCGCGGAACTGCGATGCCGGCTGTTCGCCGCGGCAGAGGCTGGAGCTGGCAAGGGGTCGGTCAAGGCCGTGCGAACCTCAGAAAGGCTTCACCACCACCAGCAGCACGATGGCGATGAACAACAGCACCGTGACCTCGTTGAACACGCGGAACCACCGGTGGCTGCGCTTGTTGGCCATCTGCTCGAAGTCGCGCAGCAGCGCGCGGCACATGTGGTGGTAGCCAATCACCACCACCACCAAGGCCAGCTTGGCATGCAGCCAGCCATTGCCCGGGCCCTTGCCCACGCCAAAACCCAGCCACAGCCACAGGCCCAGCAGCAGCGCCGGCACCATCAGGAAACTGCAGAAGCGGTACAGCTTGCGCGCCATCAGCAGCAAACGCTCGCGCTCGGCATGGCTGTCGGCCGGCACCATCGCCAAGTTCACGAACAGCCTGGGCAGGTAGAACAACCCGGCAAACCAGCTCGCGACGAAAATCAGGTGAAACGCCTTGACCCACAGATACGCATGACTCATGCGGAGAATTATGGGCTGCGCGGAGAATGGCCTGGAAATGTCGATTGAAGAACCGGCGCAGAGATCCAGTTACCTGGCAGTTACCGGAGAAAACCGAGGCCAGAAAAGAAAGAGCCCCGGCCAGGGGCCGGGGCTGAAAAGCCTTGACGCTGTCATCACGTGAAGGCACCTGCTCAGGGAGGAAAAGCAGGGAACGCTACCCTTGCGGGCAACGCTCAGAACGAACTGTAACACTCTGTCCGCGCTGGGTACCATACAGAACCCCCGCAAAACGTCACGTTGCGCGCGAGTTGTTGCGCACACCCACCAACCTGTTACATGGCCCTGTCGTGAACCTGTCTGCCTATCCTGCCCATCGCCCGCGCCGCCTGCGCCGGGACGCCTTCAGCCGCGCCATGGTTCGTGAGCACCTGCTTACGCCGGCGGACTTCATTCTTCCGGTTTTCATTCACGAACTGCCCGGCCGCGCACCGATTTCGTCCATGCCTGGCGTGGAGCGTTTGTCGATTGATGAATTGCTGAAGGTTGGCGAACAGGCGCTGGAACTCGGAATTCCAGCGCTGGATCTGTTTCCTGTGATTACACCTTCGGCCAAGAGCCTGGATGGTGCCGAAGCCTGGAATCCGGACGGGCTGTGCCAGCGCGCGATCCGCGCACTCAAGAGCCGCTTGCCGGAACTCGGCGTGATGACCGACGTGGCGCTCGATCCATTCACCACCCACGGGCAGGACGGCATCATCGACGACTCGGGCTATGTCCTGAACGACATCTCGGTGCAGGCGCTGGTCAGGCAGTCGCTCTCGCATGCCGAGGCTGGTGCCGACATCGTCTCGCCGTCCGACATGATGGACGGCCGCATCGGCGCGATCCGCCAGGCGCTGGAAGCTGGCGGCCATGTGCACACCCGCATCATGGCGTATTCGGCCAAGTACGCCTCGGCCTTCTACGGCCCGTTCCGCGACGCGCTGGGCACGGCGGGCAACCTCGGCAAGGGCAACAAGTACACCTACCAGATCGACCCGGCCAACAGCGACGAAGCCTTGCGCGAAGTGGCGCTGGACATTGCCGAAGGCGCCGACATGGTGATGGTCAAGCCCGGCCTGCCGTACCTGGACATCGTCTACCGCGTGAAGACCGAGTTCCGCGTGCCGACCTTCGCCTACCAGGTCAGCGGCGAGTACGCGATGATCAAGGCCGCCGCCGCCAACGGCTGGCTGAACCACGACGCGGTGATGATGGAAGCGCTGCTGGCCTTCAAGCGTGCAGGCGCCGATGGCGTGCTGACCTACTTCGCGCTCGACGCGGCCCGGCTGCTGAAGGCCGGCTGAGCCAAGGCGAATGCGCATCTTCCACATCGACAACGAGCACTTCACCGAGCTCGAACAGCTGCCGACCTCGCTGCCGGCCCATGGCTACCTCTGGATCGGCAACGCCAGGCGCGAGTTCGAGGCCCGGGTCGGCGAACTGCAGCGGCACCTGCAGCACTGGACAGGCGCCGGCCTGGTCGACCTGCACGTCAGCGACCTGCTGAACAACCAGTTGCCCTCGCACTACGACGACACCTCCTGGTACGACATGCTGGTCTTCCGCAGGCTCTC
>NZ_VIDT01000746.1 GCF_006519715.1 Ideonella azotifigens | reverse complement strand
GACAGCGACGAATGCCCCGTCTGCGACCGCGAGCTGCACACGCCGCCGTCCACCTGGGTGCTGCTGCGCCTGTCCCGTTTCGCCAGGCCGTATGCCGGCCAGCTGCTGATCGGCTTCCTGCTGACGCTGGCCGCCACCGCCGCCACGCTTGTGCCGCCGTACCTGACCATTCCGCTGATGGACAAGGTGCTGATCCCGTTCCAGAACGGCCAGCGCATCGACCCCACCTATGTGATGCTGCTGCTCTCGGGCCTGTTGGGCGCGGCGCTGCTGGCCTGGAGCCTGGGCTGGGCCCGTACCTACCTGCTGGCGCTGGTCTCCGAGCGCATTGCCGCGGACCTGCGCACCACCGCCTTCGAGCACCTGCTGCAGCTTTCGCTGGACTATTTCGGCGCCAAGCGCACCGGCGACCTGATGGCCCGCATCGGCTCCGAGACGGACCGCATCTCGGTTTTCCTGTCGCTGCACGCGCTGGACTTCGCGACCGACGTGCTGATGATTGGCATGACCGCGGTGATCCTCACGTCCATCAATCCCTGGCTGGCGCTGGTCACGCTGCTGCCGCTGCCCTTCATCGCCTGGATGATCCACCTGGTGCGCGACCGGCTGCGCACCGGCTTCGAGAAGATCGATCGGGTCTGGGGTGACGTGACCAACGTGCTGGCCGACACGATTCCCGGCATCCGCGTGGTCAAGGCCTTTGCCCAGGAAAGCCGCGAGGCCGGCCGCTTCCGCGAGGCCAACAAGGCCAACCTGGCGGTCAACGACAAGCTCAACAAGACCTGGAGCCTGTTCACGCCCACCGTCTCGCTGCTGACGGACATCGGCCTGCTGGTGGTCTGGGCCTTTGGCATCTGGCAGGTCAGCAAGGGCGAGATCACGGTGGGTGTGCTGACCGCCTTCATCGCCTACATCGGCCGCTTCTACGGCCGGCTGGACTCGATGAGCCGCATCGTCTCGGTGACGCAGAAGGCCGCGGCCGGCGCCAAGCGCATCTTCGACATCCTGGACCATGTGTCCAACGTGCCCGAACCCTCGAACCCGGTGCCCACCGGCGAGGTGCGTGGCGGCGTGACGATGGAGTCCATCGGCTTTCGCTACGGCAACCGTTCGGTGATCCGCGGTCTGAACCTGGAGATCAAGCCCGGCGAGATGGTTGGCCTGGTGGGCCACAGCGGCTCGGGCAAGAGCACGCTGGTCAACCTGTTGTGCCGCTTCTACGACGTGACCGATGGCGCGATCAAGGTCGACGGCGTGGACATCCGGCGCTTCGCCGTGTCCGACTACCGGCGCCACATCGGCCTGGTGCTGCAGGAGCCCTTCCTGTTCTTCGGCACCATCGCCGAGAACATCGCCTACGGCCGGCAGGATGCGACGCGCGAGCAGATCGTCGCCGCCGCGCGCGCCGCGCATGCGCACGACTTCATCCTGCGCCTGCCGCAGGGCTACGACTCATTGGTCGGCGAGCGCGGCCAGGGCCTGTCGGGTGGCGAGCGCCAGCGCATCAGCATTGCCCGCGCGCTGCTGATCGACCCGCGCATCCTGATCCTCGACGAAGCCACCTCCAGCGTGGACACCGAGACCGAGAAGGAGATCCAGAAGGCGCTGGACAACCTGGTCCAGGGCCGCACGACGATTGCCATCGCGCACCGCCTGTCCACGCTGCGCAAGGCCGACCGGCTGGTGGTGATGGACCGCGGCGTGGTGGTCGAGGTCGGCCCGCACGACGAGCTGATGGCCAAGCAGGGCGCTTACTGGCGGCTCTACGAAGCCCAGGCCCGCCGGGCCGATGCCGACGAGGACGGCGAGACCGACCACGAAGCGGCGCTGCTCTCCAGCGCGCTGCCGCAACCCTCGGCGCATGGCGTCCAGGTGTCATGAAGCCAGTCCAATGAAAGTCGCGCCGATGAACCCGTCCGAACCCACTTTCACGCTTGGCCGCAACGCGCTGGGCCGGCTGACGCTGACGACCGCGCAGGGCGTGGTGCACGAGGCCGTCACGCCCGTGCGCGCGTTCCCGATCACCGCGCCGGACGACGGCCTGTCGCTGGTCAGCGCCGAGGGCCGCGAGCTGGCCTGGGTGCCACGGCTCTTGGCCTTGCCGGAGGCGCCGCGCCGGATGCTGGAAGACGAGCTTCGCGGCCGAGAGTTCGTGCCGGAGATCCGCCGCATCGTCTCGGTCTCCACGTTTTCGACGCCCAGCACCTGGGTGGTGGAGACCGACCGCGGCACCACCGAGCTGGTGTTGAAGGTCGAGGAAGACATCCGCCGCCTGGCCGAGCGTGGCCGGCTGCTGATCACCAGCGGCCACGGCATCGTCTTCCTGGTGTCGGACCTGACACTGCTGGACCGGCATTCGAAGAAGCTGCTCGAACGCTTCCTGTGATCGCCGGCCGCCCATGAAAAACGGCGCCTGAGCGCCGTTTCACCTTGATCAGGCCGCGTTGCCGCCGCCTTCACTGCCGGGC